>JBFJJY010000053.1:0-8279 GCA_041612055.1 Methylophilaceae bacterium
AGTATTAAAATTTTAGAAGGGCTAGATGCCGTTCGTAAAAGGCCAGGTATGTATATTGGCGATACTTCGGATGGATCTGGTTTACACCATATGGTATTTGAGGTGTTAGATAATGCCATTGACGAAGCACTCGCAGGGCATTGTAATGATATTAAAGTCATCATTCACCCAGATAACTCAATTAGTGTGAGTGATAACGGCCGTGGTATTCCAACCGGCGTTAAATCTGATGATAAGCATGAACCTAAACGCTCTGCTGCTGAAATTGTTATGACAGAGTTACATGCTGGCGGTAAATTTGACCAAAATTCTTATAAAGTTTCTGGTGGTTTGCACGGTGTTGGTGTATCGGTTGTGAATGCACTATCAGACTGGCTGCACTTAAAAATATACCGAGATGGCGAAGTTCATCAAATGGAATTTAGGCGCGGCGTTCCGCAAGCACCACTCAAAGTGACAGGGAAAACAGAAAAATCAGGAACAGAAGTACACTTTTTAGCCTCGATAGAAACGTTTGTTTTAGTAGAGTTTCATTTTGAAATATTAGCAAAACGTATTCGTGAGTTATCGTTTCTTAACAATGGCGTCAAAATTGAATTAATCGATCAACGTGAAAACGGAAAATCAGAAAACTTTGCGCATTCTGGTGGCATCAAAGGTTTTGTCGAGTATATGAACCGCTCAAAATCAGTGCTACATCCAAAAGTTTTTTATGCAACTGGTGAAAAAGAAGGTATGACAGTAGAGGTTGCAATCCAATGGAACGACTCCTACTCAGAAACGGTGCAATGTTTTACCAACAACATTCCGCAACGCGATGGTGGCACGCATTTAACTGGCTTGCGCACAGCAATGACGCGTACCCTCAATCAATATATAGAACAAACAGAAACAGCAAAAAAAGCCAAAGTCACAACAACAGGTGACGATATGCGCGAAGGTATTACCTGTGTGCTATCAGTAAAAGTGCCAGATCCTAAATTTTCATCACAAACGAAAGATAAGCTGGTTTCTAGCGAAGTACAACCAGTTGTTTCAGAAATCGTTGGTGCAAAATTAACAGAGTTTTTAGAAGAAAATCCAATAGATGCCAAAATTATTTGCGGCAAAATCGTGGATGCAGCGCGTGCGCGTGAGGCCGCGAGAAAAGCCCGTGAAATCACCCGTAGAAAAGGCGTGATGGACACCATGGGTTTACCAGGCAAACTAGCCGACTGCCAAGAAAAAGACCCTAGTTTATGTGAAATTTACTTAGTGGAGGGTGACTCTGCGGGTGGTTCAGCCAAACAAGGACGCGATCGCAAAAACCAAGCGATTTTGCCACTCAAAGGTAAAATCCTAAATGTAGAAAAAGCCCGTTTCGACAAGTTACTCAGTTCGCAAGAGATTGCGACCATGATTACCGCACTCGGCACGAATATAGGCAAAGCAGATTTTAACGTCGAAAAACTACGTTATCACCGCATTATTATCATGACCGATGCGGACGTTGATGGATCACACATCCGAACGTTATTACTGACGTTCTTCTATCGTCAAATGACAGAATTGGTCGAACGTGGTCATATTTATATTGCACAACCACCTCTGTATAAAATCAAACAAGGCCGTGATGAGCGTTATATTAAAGACGATCAAGAGTTAAACGAATACTTGTTAGGTTCTGCACTAAAAGATGCAGAACTCCTCACCAAAACAGGCGGAGAAACGCTAAAAGATGAGGCATTAAACAGCATTGCCAAACAAATGGTGTTAACCGAAGCGGTCATTCGTCGTATCGCAAGGTTGTATGATGAAAGCGTGCTTCGTGCTATTCAAGAAGTGGGTCATGTTGACTTAAGCACAGAGGCTAGCGTAAATGCCGTGGCTGAAAAATTACGTCCTATCTTGGGCGCCATTGGCTCTGAAGTCATCGTCGCTTTTGATGAAGAAGAAAGCGCCTATCGCTTAGAGGTTAACAAATACGTACACGGCAATCTACAAAGCTGCGTGATTGATGCTGAGTTTGTTGGTAGTGGCGATTACAAGCAAATCAATCGAATGTATACCATGCTAGATGGCTTACTTGGTCCAGGTGCAATCATTAAACGTGGCGAAAAAGAAAACAACGTTGGCACATTTAAAGAAGCTTTAGATTGGTTGCTAGCAGAAGCAAAACACAATTTAAACGTACAGCGCTACAAAGGCCTTGGCGAGATGAATCCTGAGCAATTATGGGAAACCACCATGGATCCAAAAGTGCGTCGTTTACTCAGAGTACAAATTGATGATGCGATTGCTGCAGATGAAATTTTTAGCACACTAATGGGTGATAATGTAGAACCAAGACGTGCATTTATTGAAAATAATGCGCTCAATGTGGGGTCGTTGGATATTTAGTATTTTGTCGAATGCCAAAATAAGTGAAAAATAGGACAAGTTAGTGAAATTTTACTGACAGAATAATTGAAAAAATTAGGAAATTTAAATGAAGTAGGATCCGATTTATTTTTCTATTTTTCTATTTTTCCCAGAAATTTTTAAAATTAAATAAATTTAGTTTTGAATATTTTGTGCAAAGAAAATTGGATCGAAGTTTAATAGAGGCTCAAAAGAGCCTCTTTTTATAGTTGGAGGGTAGCAATGTCATTAAACGAAGCAGATACCCGTTATCATTTAATTGATCCAGTGTTACGAGAAAAGGGTTATGTCAGCCGTGATCGAATTACGCTGGAAACTATATTAACCCCTTCACCTGTAGAACCAACTGGACCTAAAGGTAAGAGGCGCAGAGGCCCTGGCCGTACCGATTATCTATTATGTGTGCAGGTGGGTGATATGCCAAAGCCTTTACCTGTTGCCGTGCTAGAAGCTAAAAAAGAAAGCGAAGACCCATTAAAAGGGATGCAGCAAGCCAAAGGCTACGCTGATTGTGAACGCTTTGATGTGAAATACGTTTTTGCAACTAATGGTCACCGGTACGGCGAATTTGATTGCATCACAAGCCTGCAAAATGGCCCTTTTCCTTTTTCGGACTTTCCTCCACATCCTGTTTTAACAGCTCGCTATGCAAAAGATACTGGCATAGATATGTCGCGTTCTGAAGCAGCAATGCTGTTTCAGGCTGACAGCCCTGCATGGTCAGTAACGCGCTATTATCAAGATGCTGCTATTCGTGCAGCGTTTGAGAAAATACTGACTGACCAGCAAGAAGGTAGAGCCTCGCGTGTTTTACTCACTCTAGCAACAGGTGCAGGTAAAACCATTATTGCTACCAATCTACTATGGCGCATGAGTCTGGCAGGCCAACTACCAAAACCAGCCCTATTTTTATGTGACCGTGATGAATTACGAGAACAAGCATACTCAAAGCTTAAGGCCGCATTTGGAGATAATGCAAGAATTGTTGGCACAGAAAGAGGCGCAAATGCAGCAGCCAATGCACGTATTCACATTGCTACCTATCAAACACTCGGGCTTGATGACGACCAAGGCTTTGCCAGTTTTTTAACTGAAAATTACAGTGAAGATGCATTTAGCGTCATTATCATTGATGAGTGTCATCGTTCAGCTTGGGGGCGTTGGGCAGAAGTGTTACGCCGCAACCCAAATGCCATTCATATTGGGCTGACTGCAACTCCTCGCAAATTGGAAGAATCAAAGCATGCAAGTGCTGAAGACCAAGAAATCACCGCCAATAACCGTAAATATTTTGGCGAACCCGTCTATGAATACACACTCATTCAAGCGCAGGAGGATGGTTACCTTGCCGCTTGTGAAATCGTAAAACGTAAAGCCAGCATTGATAACGCAACGTTTACCAAAGAAGAAATAATCAAAGCGGGTGTTAAAGACATTAAAACAGGCAAACCGCTCACCGAAGAAGACCTGACGAAAAACGAATACACAGGCAAAGATTTTGATGACGAGCTATTTATTGAGCTACGTACACCCAAAATGTGTGCAGATTTGTTCAAGTTGCTGTGCGAAAACGGTGGGCCAGAACAAAAAGTGATTATTTTCTGCACCCGTGAAATTCATGCAGACCGTGTTGCTCAACACATGAACAATCTCTACGTGCAGTGGTGCAAACAGCAAGGGCAATCACCCAAAGACCATTACGCCTTCAAATGCATGGGCGGGCCAAATAACGGCGCAGATATGATAGAACCCATGCGCGGTTCAGGTGAGCGTGCATTTATCGCTTGTACTGTAGATTTGTTAGAAGCGGGTGTGGATATTGAACGCCTGAATGCAGTGGTGTTCTTTCGCTATTTACAATCACCCATCAAGTTTTACCAAATGGTGGGGCGAGGTACGCGAATTCACGAAGAAACACAAAAATACAAATTTTGGCTTTACGACTACACAGATGTCACCCAACTGTTTGGCACCGACTTTATTACCAAACCACCTCGCCCAGGTGGCGGAGGTGGCGGCGGAGGTGGTGAAGACACAGGAGGAGGCGAAGAAAATGAAGGGCCAGCAGTGGCCGAAATCGGCGGTCAGTCGGTCATTATCAACGCGCAAGGCCGTTTTATTCTGAGCCGTCGAGACGGCCGTGATACGCCTATCCCCGTGGATGAATACCGCAAAGAAGTTATCCAGCGTGTACTCAGTGAAGCACACAATTTAGATGAATTTAGAGCGCTTTGGATAGAGGCGAAAAAACGCCGCCAACTCATCGACCATCTATTGGGCGATAACTTTAGCCCAGAAGTCATCCGTGAAATCGACCAAATGAACGACTTTGACCTATACGACTTTTTTGGCAAATACGGCTACCATGCACGCGCTCTCAAGCGACCAGAGCGTGGTGAGCTGTATATCAACCAAAACCATGGCTGGTTTAGTGCTATGGATGGCAAAGCTGCCATCGTGCTTAAAGGCTTGGGGCATCAGTTTGCGCAAGGCGGCACCGATGCGTTGGAAAGCCAAAACCTGTGGGAAGTACCAGAGATCAAGTTAGCTGGGGGCTTAAACGCTTTGCGTGGTTTAGGCGCACCAACACAGGTGATGCATGAGGCTAAGTCCAGGTTGTTTGGTGTATGAATGGCATAAATCTAGGTGATTTGAGTTATGTAGTTTCCAAAGGAACTACACCATCATCAATCGGCTTATCGTTCGCCATAAGAGGAATTCCCTTCTTGAAAGGTGAAGATATTCTTGGTAAAGAAATTGAATTTTCTAAAAGCGATACTTTTATAAGTGAAGAGTCACATTATGTGTTAAATAGATCAGCCCTTGAGTATGGCGATGTCCTCATTACAATTGCGGGTACAATAGGTCGCGTTGGTTATATAGCAAAAAAGGATCAAACAGCTAACTGTAATCAAGCAGTAGCATTTGTTCGACCTAATTTGGAAAAGATAGACCCAGAATGGCTTTGTTATATTTTACAGTCGCCCGTGTATCAATCTCAATTTGCAGAGTTTGTTACAGGTGGCGCTATTCCAAACGTAAACCTTCAGCAAATACGCTCACTAATAATTCCATCTGTTCATATAAATCAACAACGCCAAATAGCCTCAAACATTAAAGCCCAACTAAAAGAAATAGAAACTGCTGAAAAGGCCATGCAAGTGCAGTTAATTGACACACGCTTGCTACGTGTTCGCTTGCTCAAGGCCTTTTTTGCGGAACTGGATGCGGCACCTAAAAAGAAGCTCGGCGATTATGCTCCAACCACTAGCGGCTCCACGCCTTCACGCGGCAATAAGCAATATTGGCAACCCGCAGAAATCGCTTGGGTGAAAACGGGCGAGGTCGCCTTCGCACCCATTACCGCGACTGAAGAAGCGATATCAAAACAGGCGCTAGCTGAATGTTCGCTTACTTTGTTGCCGCCCAAAACTATTCTGATTGCGATGTATGGGCAGGGAAAAACACGTGGGCAATCGGCTATTTTGGAGATTCCTGCCACCACAAATCAAGCCTGCTTTGCCGTATTGCCCAATGACACTTGGGAGCCAGAGTTTCTGCAGCTATGGTTGAAATCGTCTTATCAAGATTTACGCGATTTGTCGGCAGATAGGGGTGGCAATCAGGCAAATCTTAACGGCGCACTGCTAAATGCACTTGAAGTGCCTGCGCCTAGCAAAACGGAACAACAAAACATCGTGGTGCGTATACAAGCCGCCATGACAGAAATAGACACATTAGAGAATTCAATCAAAGCAGCGCTGGAAGACATTAAACAACTACCAAACCGAGTGCTTGCACAAGCCTTTGCGGAATAAACATGGCCAGAAAAAAAGCAACAGAAAAGAAAACAAAGGCGATAGCCTCCACTCAGTCACTCTCCAGCTTTGTAAAGAGTATTTGCGATGTGATGCGCCGTTCCAACTGTGCCAGTGCTTTGCAGTATGTGCCAGAACTCACTTGGATTTTGTTCTTGCGCATTTTGGACGCGCAAGAGGCCAAGGCGCGTGAAGAAGCCGAGGTATTGGGTGCGGAGTATTCACCCGCATTGCATAGCCCTTACCGTTGGCAAGATTGGGCTGCGCCATATTCTGATAAGCCAGATCACCCAAAAACACCTGAAGGCCAGCCTTTTGGCTGGAAACGTCAGGCCTTATTTGCCGCAGGCGATGGCAAATTATTTGATTTTATAAACAAAGAATTGCTACCGCATTTGCATAGTTTGGATATTGATATACGCACAGGCTTACCCAACCCCGTCGCGAGCCGCAAGCAGCGCATTATGGGGCGCACCATGACCGCGGTGGAAAAAGTGCGTGTGGATTCTGAGGCCAATCTGCGCGACATTTTGGATAAAGTGCATCAAATCAACATTGACCATGTGGATGACCAGCACTTCTTTACGCTATCGCAAGTGTATGAAGATTTGCTGCTAAAAATGGGTGAAAAAAACTCCGACGGTGGTCAATTTTTTACGCCACGTGAAGTGGTGCGCGCCATGGTGCACACGGTGAATCCTAAGCTGGGGCAAACGGTGTATGACCCCTGCTGCGGCACGGGTGGCTTTTTGGCGATTGCGTATGAGTATATCGCCCGCAAATTGGGGCAAAGCGCTGCCAGCACTGATATAGATACGCTCAAGCACGACACTTTTTTTGGGCGTGAAAAAGAAAACTTGGTGTTTCCGATTGCGCTGGCTAACTTAGTACTGCACGGCATAGATCAACCAAATTTATGGCACGGCAACGCACTGACTAAAAAAGCCACCTATGCGGGCTTATTTGAACAAGCGCCAAAACAATTTGATGTAATACTCACTAACCCACCTTTTGGTGGTAAAGAAGGCAAGGACGCGCAAAAAAACTTTGCGTTTGAAACAGGCTCAACCCAAGTACTGTTTGTGCAAGATATTTTGGCTGAGCTTGCACCCAATGGCACCTGCGCCATGGTGTTAGATGAAGGCTTATTGTTCCGAACCAACGAGAGCGCATTTGTTGAAACTAAACGTAAGTTATTAGATGAATGTGATTTGTGGGCGATTGTCAGCTTGCCTGGTGGCGTATTTTCTACCGCAGGGGCGGGTGTAAAAACGAATCTCTTGTTTTTCACCAAAGGCAAAAAGACTAAAAAAATATGGTATTACGATATGTCGCATGTGAAAGTGGGCAAGAAAACCCCACTAACATTGGCACATTTTGGTTATGCACCCGATGGTTCTGTTTTAGACGATGCGCAATTGCCTACCATATTGACTGCTGACTGGAAGGCAGATGAGGCGAATGCGGGTAAGCCTTTCCCTAGCTATGCCAGAGTTTTGCAGCATAAAGGTAAACCAGAAGCTGAAAGCCCTTACTCATGGACAGTGGATTTTGCATCAAGACGTGCAAAAGCACGTGAAGAAATGCAGCCGCTGCTTGATGAAGCAGGCAGCATAAAAGCCAACGTTGTGGATTTGAAAGAGCAACTAAAACGCCTGAAGAAAGACAAGGCCAATCAAGCTGAAATAGAATCACTCAATGAAAAAATTATGGAGCGTGAAAAAGCCGCCCGTGAGCTAGAAACGAAAGCGGCTGATATTGATGCAGCGGTGTTTGATATAAAAGCGGTTAACCCAACGGTTGTAGTAGATGAGGACACAAGAACACCGCTACAGATTATTCAACATATTCAAACACAAGGCAAAATCATGGCTGATGCATTAGCCAGATTAAATAAGTTGATGATTGATAATCAATAAAAGGTTTGCTGATTGTTTATTTATCTCGACGAATCAGGTGACCTGGGCTTTGATTTTAGCAAACCAAAAACCTCACGTTATTTTGTAATCACAATATTGGTATGCCATCAAAAGTCGGTGGTGTACGGCTTCTCTACAGCTG
>JBFJJY010000054.1:0-8265 GCA_041612055.1 Methylophilaceae bacterium
AGTTTTGGCACCAAAGCACAAGATGAGTTAAAAGCTAAATCCACAACCAAGGCAACAGGTCCATCCGATTTTCCTAGAGTTGATAACAATACGCAAAGACAAAGAGATCAATCTCGTAAAGAAATCTTATTGTTAGAGCTAGCATCAGAAAGAGCGGCTTTAGAAGAAGCTAAAAGAGCTTATGCTGAAGGTGAAGCAAATCCTGAAGTTTTTAAAAGAAGAAACGCTGATGGTAGCACCAGCACATTCCGGAATGTGGCTAAGTTTCAAGAAAAAATGAAAGCTTTACAAATGAATGTTGATGTCCATCAACGTAATATTGAGCTATTAGAAAAAGAAATTAGCAATATTAACTAACCCTTTAAAACTGGCTTATCTTTTGCTTATATACAGGCATTAATCACATTTAGTGCTAGTATTATTCATGGTTCAAAATATCCCTACCTGCTTTTCAGGTTTAGAAAATCTCGCGACATCGGTCATAT
The DNA here is from genome assembly GCA_041612055.1 of Methylophilaceae bacterium. GTDB lineage: Bacteria > Pseudomonadota > Gammaproteobacteria > Burkholderiales > Methylophilaceae. Next base: position 486 of record JBFJJY010000054.1, read on the forward strand.
TACTGAATGCGGCTAAGCAAGTCATGTATATGAATCCTAGCGCCGAGGTCTTGTTTGCACTTAGCTCGACTCAGCTAGTTAATAGCGATATCTCTGCAGTGTTTTTAAATTGTGAAATTTTAGATGTCGCCATTGAAAATGCAATGAAAAACAACAGCCCTTTCAGAGAGCATGAGTTTGCCATTACCACGGTGCGCCAAGAGTCCTTTGCGGTCACTTGTACAGTGACTCCAATTGATATGCATGAAGCTAAAATTTTATTAGAGTTTCAGCAAATGGATCAACAATTGCGAATTGCCAAAGAAGAGCGCATGCTGATTCAGCAGCAAGCAAACTCTGAATTATTGCGTAACTTAGCACACGAAATTCGCAACCCATTAGGTGGGTTAAGAGGTGCGGCACAATTGCTAGAGCATGAACTGCCTCAACCCAATTTACGCGAATATACACAAGTCATTATTAAAGAAGCCGATAGACTGCATAGCCTGATGGATCGATTGTTAGTTCCACATCGTGTGCCCAAATATGAACCAACCAATATTCATGAAGTATTAGAACGCGTGCGCAGTCTTTTGCTGGCTGAGTCACCTAATAATATCAAAGTACAAAGAGACTATGATACCAGCCTGCCTGAGCTGATTGGCGACCGTGAGAAACTGATTCAAGCGGTACTGAATATTGCACGAAACGCTGTTCAAGCCTTACTATCACACAAAGCGCAAGAAGCTAAAATCACATTAAGAACACGTGCAGAACGGCAAGTTACATTAAGTCGAAAACGTTACCGCGTTGCCATTAAATTAGAGATTATCGATAATGGCCCTGGCATTCCTGCTGATCTGTTGGATAAAATATTTTATCCTTTAGTCACAGGTCGCGAAGGTGGTTCTGGTTTAGGACTCGCTTTAGCACAAACTTTTATTACGCAACACCATGGCATGATTGATTGTAAAAGCCAACCTGGCAATACATGCTTCACCATTTTGTTACCGGTAGAAAGTACCGTGATTAAAAATGCAATTATTGAACAATAAAATTTAAGTAAAGCAGACACATATGAAACCGATTTGGATATTAGACGACGATAAATCTATTCGCTGGGTATTTGAAAAAGCGCTTGCTCGCTCAGATTTAGCATTCAAAACTTTTTCTTCTACCGCTGATGCACTTGATATGTTAGAAAAAGAACTGCCTCAAGTCATTGTAAGTGATATTCGGATGCCAGGCGGCTCTGGTTTAGACTTTTTAACAGAAGTGAAAGAAAAACATCCAGATATCCCGGTCATTATTATGACGGCATACTCTGATTTAGAAAGCGCTGTGGCAGCTTTTCAACATGGTGCTTTTGAATATTTAGCAAAACCGTTTGATGTTGATCAAGCATTAGATGTGATTAAACGAGCCGTCGACGAAACACTACGTCAAGATGTCGAAAGTGTCGCTTTAGAAGAGACGCCAGAAATCATTGGCCAAGCGCCAGCCATGCAAGAGGTGTTTCGTGCAATTGGTCGTCTTAGCCGCTCACATGCAACGGTGTTGATTAATGGTGAATCTGGTAGTGGTAAAGAGTTAGTCGCCAGCGCTTTGCACAGACATAGCCCGAGAGCAGACAATCCATTCATTGCCATTAATACGGCAGCTATTCCAAAAGATTTGCTAGAATCCGAACTCTTTGGGCATGAACGTGGTGCATTTACAGGCGCACAAGCGGCACGACGCGGTCGCTTTGAACAAGCCGATAACGGGACTTTGTTTTTGGACGAAATTGGCGATATGCCCGCTGACTTGCAAACAAGACTATTGCGCGTGCTAAGTGATGGTCAGTTTTACCGCATTGGCGGACACCAACCCATCAAAGTCAATGTACGTGTCATCGCGGCCACACATCAAAACTTAGAAGAACGCGTTAAACTCGGCCTATTCCGCGAAGATTTATTTCACCGTTTAAATGTGATTCGCTTACGACTACCTGCGTTACGTGAACGACGCGAAGATATTCCATTGTTAGCAAAATATTTCTTACAGCAAAGTGCAATCAATTTAGGTGTAGAAGCAAAAGTGTTATCTGCTGATGCACTCAAATATCTCAGCACAGTTAACTGGAGTGGTAATGTCCGTCAATTAGAAAACGTCTGTCACTGGCTCACAGTGATGGCACCAGGCCAGAATATTGATGTTGCTGACTTACCACCCGAATTAAAAGAAAATGCCGCTAAAACAACCTCAACCAACTCATGGCAAGATGCCTTAGCACAAGAGGTTGCTGACGCGCTTAACCGTGGCGAACAAGGCATTCTAGAAGGCATTACCAAAGATTTTGAGCGTGTCATGATTAAGAAAGCCCTACAACATACCGATGGTCGTCGCATCGAGGCAGCAACTCAATTAGGAATGGGCCGCAATACGCTCACGAGAAAAATACAAGAACTAGGCATTGATGAATAAGGCCGACTGCTACAAAGCACGCTGTGGAATACCTGTTTACCAACAAGCCCTTGCGTGAACCTTTCAGTGAGTTTACGTAATCCAGCTTTTCTTATCGTTTAATACTGCTGGACTGCCACGCTGAATCCGCTGGGAGTGTCCTCAACCTCGCTAAGCGGCAAGCCGCGCTAAGTCGGTTGAGATGCTCGCAGTGACGGCTTAAGTTGATTGCAGTAACATTGACGACTGTTGCTCGTTGCGAAGAACAGAGTGACGAAGTAATCCAGAATCAACACTGCATCTAGACTTTTACTTGTTGGCTGCGCCAAACGGGGAAAGAGCTGTATTTTTGCGCATCAATTTTTGACACAAAAAAGACTTGTGCTAAACGTGAGTCTTTAAGGGTTTTACCAAAAAATTGGTTGGCGGCATGATAATGTCTACCCTCATACAATATTAAAGTGTTGTAAACATTGTTAACACGAACGATTTCATCAAACATGTCATGATAAGACGTATCCATGATGATTTTTCCTTGATCAAATCGCTTATCATTTTCTTTTAAGCACCACTCATATTTTTCTTCGTCAAACTTGGCATTTGGATTAAAGAGTGAAGTACCTGAATCAAGTGGCGCATCTGGCGTTAAATACAATACCGCTGCAAAAACCGTATTTTGATCAGTATGAATCACACCCTGACCGTACTCTGCTGAAACGCTTTGGAAGCTGGTTGCAATAGCCCATTGCATATAATCATGCTCTGCATTATGAAACAAAGAAATAATCTTTTTACTTACTTTTTCAAATAAAGGCTTATTGATTGACGATACATCTTTATATCGACAGCCAGGAAAGACGCAAGGGGTATCTTTCATTTCCTGCCGATATTGATACTTCCGACTTAATGCAAATCTTCTCACTTAATCAGCGTTATCGTAAAAATTTTCAAGAATGGTCTCAGGATATAAATTCATAGCTTTATCTTTTTGATAAAAACAATTAGATTATCTAACATTCAGTCTATCAAATACGGACACCAAGAGGAATAAGCTGATTTTTTGCCATTGTACGCAAATCATCAACAACACGACCATCTGAAGGTTTCAGCTCTTCCAGCAACTGCAAGAGAAAACTCTTATTCTGCTCAACTATTCCATCAAACACATTTGATGCAATGGATGCTGGCATACCTACACTATGCATTAACTTAGTGAATATTTTTTTGGGTGAGTTTTTATCATTGATGCTACCTAATACTAGGCAACTCAAATGAATCACGTTACCTTCAACTTTTAGTCTAGGTATATTGGTCTTTTCAACCGTTTTATACAGAGTGACAAAACGCGCAATATTAATCATGTTTGCACCAACATTAATGCCTAATGTGCCAGAAAATGTGTAGGGTTTTGGTGTTGAAAAGCCATAACCTTCAAACATAAGTGCCGCATCCCCAACGAGTCCATAATTGATCAATATTTCATTTTTAAACTTACCTGAAATAGCGATATTAGGTTCCTTAATAAACGATTTTTTGCTGTGTTCATCGTGATTAACCAACTCAACTATTGGCATCAACATCATTCTATTTTTGACAATTATCCTTCGAGACCGTTTATAGATATCGAGACATGCTTGCATGGTCGGCTTCTGGAAAGTTGATTTATCCATGCCAAAATTGATTAGCATCGTTTTTAGTGTCTCAGGCAATCCAAAAAGCTCAGCTTGCTTTTGCATTAACTCGTCTTTAAGATTACCACCGACACCATAATCAAGCTGATAATTTAAAAAAAAAGATTTTTTTTCGTCATCCCAATCACAATCGCTACTTAGCAGCAATTCTCCATGCTCATCTATTTGCAACCAATCCACTGGACATAGTAATTCGTTGGGAATGCTTATTTTAATTGGTAAATTCGCATCTTGCGGAAAAAGACCACGCCCGAAATAGCCTGCTCCCATAACAACATTATCTACTTCGCCACCTAAAGCGCAAAAACGTTCTAGAGTTACCTCCCAATTCTTCACAGACGCCTCCTTAAAGCAACAAATTATACAAAAAAACGGCAACCGAAGTTGCCGTTTTAATCTATATCTCAAACACAGAAATTAGTCTGTGTAGGTTTTAACTTAATTCTAGAAGAATAAGATAGCGCCCAATGAGATAGTTTTCGCTTTAACTTTCGTATCAGCTACAGCGCCTCTGTTGTTTTGCTCTAGTTCTTGATTTGAATACTCAGCAACTAAGTTTAAGTGTTTTGTGATTGGGTGATATGCACCAACAGTCCACATACTATTTTCTGTTGAGCTAAATGCATCAATAGAGTTACCATCTAATGTTGACTCACCGTATGAAAGACCTAGTTTTGTTCCAACTGTTGGGATTGTGTAAGTACCTTGAACATACCAGTCATCTGAATCACGTGCTTTACCAGCTGCATCATAACCTTGGTTGAATAATACTGTTGTACCAGTACCATCACCTTGGCCATAGTAACCTGTTAAACCAAAGCCAGCTACGTTAATTGTTGTACCGATATCCCATGCAAAAGCTGTATCAGAGCTAGCGCCTTTACCATTTGGATTTTCAACATTTTGTGAGATGAATGAAGTCCAAACTTTACCAGCAACATCACCAGTCCAAGCATAAGATGCTTTACCTTCGTATGCAGTTTCTGAACCACCGCGTTCACCAACTGCTTGACCAATAAGAGCATTACCACCGCCAGCTGTAGTTGGGCCCCATGACTGAGTTAAACCAACTGTGAAGTTAAAACCATTCCAGTTTGGTGATGTGTAAGCAACTTGTGATTTCCAGTCAGCGTACATAAAACCAGTACCGATACGACCTAAAGTTGTTGTGTTACCAGCTAGAGCACCAGCTGCTGAACCAACACCTAATAATGTCATGTCGTTAAGGATAGCATCAGAAGCATAGATACCTAAATCTTTACCTAATTTGATTGAACCCCAAGAAGCATCACCAAATGTTAAGAATGCTTGACGATTTTCTTGTTGTGCACTTTGGTTACCAGATCCACGTGTAGAAGCACCTGGGTTGATGCTGATTGTGAAGCCAACATCTAAATCGTTTTGACGTGTTTTACCAGATACAGATAGGTAGTTAGGTAACAAACCTGTTGTAATGTTTGCAACGCTGTCGCCATTAGCATATTCACCAGCAGTAGCATCATCACCACTGAATGATGTATGTGTGTAGTAAGCGTTTACAACACCACCGACATTGTTAACACTATTCATCCCCTAACATGGCGAGCATGTCCGCCTGATGTTCGGCCGCCAGTGGATTAATTAGCTCATCTAAGTCGCCTTCTGTAATCGCATCAATTTTATATAAAGTTAAATTAATGCGATGGTCAGTGATGCGACCTTGTGGGTAATTGTAAGTACGAATGCGTTGTGAGCGGTCGCCCGAACCAATCAAATTACGGCGTTCGGAAGAGATTTTGGCATGTTGCTCATCTTCTTCTTTTTGTTTAATGCGCGCGGCAAGTACCATCATGGCCTGCGCTTTATTGGCATGTTGTGAACGACCATCTTGGCATTCGACCACAATGCCAGTAGGTGCATGTGTAATGCGCACTGCCGAGTCGGTTTTGTTAATATGCTGACCACCAGCGCCAGAAGCGCGGAAAGTGTCGAGACGAATATCAGCTGGATTAATCACAACATCCGCAACAGCATCGACCTCTGGCAAAATCGCTACCGTACAAGCTGAGGTATGAATACGGCCTTGCGTTTCTGTGTCGGGAACACGTTGCACACGATGGCCGCCACTTTCAAATTTGAGTTTGGAGTAAGCGCCTTGTCCTTCAATTTTAGCGATGATTTCTTTATAGCCGCCCACTTCGCCTTCGCTTGCCGATAGCACTTCTAATTTCCAACGTTGCTTTTCCGCATAACGGCTATACATACGGAATAAATCACCTGCAAATAAACCTGATTCATCGCCACCTGTGCCTGCGCGAATTTCTAAAATAACGTTTTTATCATCATTCGGGTCTTTAGGAATGAGTAACTTTTGTAAGTCTAAATCAATCTCTTCTAGCCGTTTTTTTCCCTCTTCAATTTCTTCTTGGGCAAACGATTTCATTTCTGGATCGCTCAGCATACTTTGCGCTTCTTTAATATCTGCCTGAGTTTGCGTGTAGCGATGATATTGCTCAACAATTGGTGTGATTTCCGCATGTTCGCGGGTGATTTTGAGGTAATTGTCCATATCATTAGTAATGTCCTCAGAAGACATTAAACGATTGAGTTCATCGAGGCGTTCGCTCAAATTAGCGAGTTTTTGTAATATGCTGGGTTTCATGTTGAGTTAGTTCTTAATTTGATAGAGATGACGGATGAGTTGTTCTAGACGAATATGCTCGTCGCCATGGGTTTGGTTGAGTGCATGGCTCGGCGCATGCAGCAATTTTTTGGTGATGGCTAAGCTTAACATTTCTAACACTTTTTCTGCACTCTCACCTTTTTGAATGAGTTTTAATGCTTTTTCTACTTCGGCTGAACGCATGGTTTCAGCTTGGTCTCTGAGCGCTTTAATTGTTGGCACAGATTCGCGCTTTTGCAACCAATGCATAAAGGTTTCGACTCGCGCACTGACAATGGTCTCTGCCGTCATTGCCGCCTCTTGCCGATTGCCGATGCCATCCGTAACCACTTGTGCAAGGTCGTCTACCGTATATAAAAAGACATCATCTAGCTGTGCGACTTCTGACTCAATATCGCGTGGGACAGCTAAATCGACCATAAAAATAGGGCGGTGTTTACGTGTTTTAATCGCGCGCTCAACCATTCCCAAACCAACTATCGGGAGTTGACTTGCTGTGCTGGTGATGACGATATCATAGCTTGCAAAACGTTCTGGCAAATCATTGAGCAAAATGGTCTCTGCATGGATTTTTTCTGCTAATTCTGAACCGCGTTCTTTTGTACGGTTAGCAATCGTCATGCTTTTTGGTTTTTGTGCGGCAAAGTGATTGGCACAAAGTGCAATCATTTCACCAGCGCCAATAAATAACACTTTTTGTTCAGACAAATTGCCAAAAATACGTTGTGCTAATTTCACCGCTGCGGCCGCCATTGAAATGGAACTGCCCCCAATGTCGGTATTGGTGCGCACTTCTTTTGCCACTTCAAATGTGCGTTGAAATAATTTATGTAAATGCGTGCCTAGCGTGCCCGCTTCTTGGGCCAGTTTTACCGATTGTTTGAATTGCCCTAATATTTGCGGTTCACCTAGCACCATACTATCTAAACCAGAAGCAACTCTAAAAGCATGTTTAACCGCTTCTTGATTGGCAAGCGTGTAAGTGTAAGGCTGAATATGTTGC
>JBFJJY010000055.1:0-8232 GCA_041612055.1 Methylophilaceae bacterium
GCAAAGTTGGTTTTTTGTTATTTTGTTTTTAGCATTAGTAATTATTTTGGGCTATATCGCACATCAATATCGCTATGCGAAAGATATTACTCAAGCGAATCGCAATCTTTTGACGCAAGGCAGTGTAGAGGTGCTTGCGCAAATGAAAGATCCTATCAATATCACAGTGTTTGCCACCAATGATGACCCTAGCCGTGGCGACACTTTCCGTAAAGGCATGTTGGATTTTGTTGCACGTTATCAACGTGAGAAAAAAGATATTAAGCTCACCTTTATTAATCCAACCGAAGAGCCTAAGTTAGCTCAAGAATCTAATATTAAACAAGATGGTGAAGTGGTTGTTGAATATAACAAACGAACTGAACATATCTTTCCGCCTATCGTAGAGCAAGACATGACAAACTTACTCGTGCGTCTGTCGCGAACGAATACTAAGCCTGTCATGTTCTTAGATGGTCATGGCGAACGCCATTTGTTAGGCGTTAAAAATCATGATATTGGTGAGTTTGGTAAACAGTTGGAAGCAAAAGGCTTTAAATTTGCTAACCCTGATTTGACGATTGCTCAAGATGTGCCAAGCAACGGCGCCATGTTGGTGATTGCTAGCCCGCAAGTAGATGTGAGTGAGATTGAAGCGAAAAAAATCAAAGCCTATATTGAATCTGGCGGTAATGTGTTGTGGCTGCTCGATGATGACAATCTACATGGTTTAGATGAGGTTGCTGATTACTTAGGTATCAAAGTGTCTCCGGGCATTGTAGTTGACATGTCTGCGACACAATATGGCGCGGATGCCAAGGTTGCATTTAATAGTGTGTATGGTGATCACCCGATTACCCGCAACTTTTTGCTACGTACTTTATTCCCTGAAGCGCATGAAATTGATGCGAAAGCCTCTTACGACTATGGTTGGAAAGTAGGGCGATTAGTTGATGTTGCGCCAAATGGATGGTTAGAGTCTGAGAAAATCGAAGCTGGGGTGCAGAATAAAAAAGTCACTTTCGATGCAGCGACAGATAAACCTGGACCGATTAATATTGGTGTCGCTTTAGAGCGTATCTATGGTAAAAAAGGACAGCGCGTTGTTGTGATGGGCAATGCTAACTTTTTATCTAATACCTTTGTTACCAACGGCGGTAATCTTGATTTCGGCATTAATATTGTTAATTGGTTAGCTGGCGACGATGAGCTGATTACGATACAGCCAATGCCATTAAAAGATGCCAATATCACGATTCCAAGTACAGATGCTGGACGTATGGTTGCATGGACCGTATTTCATGGCTTCCAATTTATCATTCCACTCGGCTTCATTATTGCTGGTTTCTGGCTGTGGTGGAGACGTAGAAAAGCTTAATTTTAGTTTGAATATGATTGAAAATAGACAATGAAAAAAAGATGGATACTTAATGTAATCATGCTCATTTTGGTAGCGGGTTTGGTTTCTTTTCTTTACCTCAAACCAAAAGCATCAGTTGAAGAAAAAGCAACTTATGAAGTTTCTCAATTAAAGTTGGCAGGCATTAATGCAGTAAAAGTTGAGTTTCCTGCCAAGTCGCCTGTTATTTTTGAAAAAACGGATGGATATTGGTCAATGAAAGCGCCATACAAGCAGCGCGCCGATCAGCTTTCTGTGCAACGTATTTTATCTGTGATTGCAGCAAAAAGTGAGTATCAATTCCCGGCAACTGATTTATCAAAGTATGGTTTAGATAATCCATTGGTGCGACTAACCATTACTAATAATGGCGCTCAAGAAGTATTTATTTATGGTGGCTATAACACGGTTACGGACGAACAGTATGTTGCTTACAAAGACGACGTCTATCTATTAAGCGCAGGCTACTCTGAAGCAGCCAGCACGCAGCCAATTGAAATGGTCGATAAAAATATCATATCGCCAGCTGAGGCTAAGCAAATTATAGGATTTGATTTTTCTCAGCTAGAGCAATGGCAAGAGACCAGTTTGAATGTTGATATTGAAAATGGGCAATGGAAAACAAATGTTGCTAAAGCGAAGCCGACTCAAAATGATTTAAACGAATGGCTAGAATTTAGTTGGAAACAAAACCCGGCTAAATCAGTAGAGACCTATACGCCAGATCGTAATGCCAGCTATCCATCAGTTACATTAAAGCTAAGTAACGGCAAAAAAGTGCGTATTGATAAAATCATGGAATCACCCGAAATGCTACTTGCACGTCCTGACGAGGGGCTTATTTATCACTATAGTAACGATGTGGGTTTTACCATGTTGAATCCACCACTCAACCTCAAATAATGATTTATTAGATGCCAGAACTCCCTGAAGTTGAGGTTACACGACAGGGTTTGCTGCCCCTGATTAGTCAGACAGTTAAGTCAGTTGTGATTCGCAACGCATCCCTGCGTTGGCCTATTCCAGATCACTTGCCAACCACGTTAAATAATCAACAGTTGCTCAGTTTAAAACGGCGTGCCAAATACATATTGGCAAACTTTGAAAATGGGACATTACTCATTCATCTTGGCATGTCAGGCCATATCAGTTTGCTGGATAGAAACTATCCGCCAGAAAAACATGACCATTTTGATATTCAGTTCCAAAATGGGCACGTGTTACGACTCAATGATCCTAGACGGTTTGGCGCTGTCTTGTGGGCAGGCGCTTATCCTGAGCAGCATGATTTATTGCGTAGTCTAGGACCCGAACCGCTTGAAGCAGAGTTCGACGCTAGTTACTTATATCAACAGATGCAAGCACGGCCATCGGCGATTAAAAATACCATCATGGATGCACATTTAGTTGTTGGTATTGGTAATATCTATGCCAATGAATCACTGTTTCGTGCGCGCATTCATCCACAGTATCCAGCGAATAAACTCAACTTTACGCAATGTGAAAAGCTTGTTGAAGAAATTAAAGCCACACTTGCAGATGCCTTAATCGCAGGCGGCAGTAGCTTGCGAGATTTTGCTGCTGTTAATGGGCAATCAGGTTATTTTCAACAGAGTTATTTTGTTTATGCGCGAACCAACCAACCGTGCAAGGTTTGTGGCAATGCCATCAAAAATATTAAATTAGGACAACGATCGACTTTTTATTGTCAGCATTGTCAACAATCACAAACGTAGATTTTTTCGCGTTTTCACTTGCTTAGATGGATTGTTGAGTTCATCTGCATAAGCCACGACAAGGTTTCGTCCACTATTTTTTGCTTTATACATGGCTTGATCCGCATGATTGAGCATTTCATCAATACTATTGCCAACGTCAGAAACACCAAAGCTAGCAGTAATCGCGATACTCTTCTGTCGAGACAGCACGATAGGCATGGTCATGATGGCTTTTCTAAAGTTCTCAGCAACACGCATTGCTTTTTTTAGATTGATATTGGGCAGCAACATTGCAAATTCTTCACCACCTAGTCTGCAACAAATATCTGACGCTCTGAGGTTCCTGATTAGTAATGAGGCGATTCGTTGAAGTGCAATATCACCAGCGGCATGACCAAAAGCATCATTGATTTTTTTAAAATAGTCGATATCGAAAGTAATGAGGCAAACTGGAGAAGTGTTTTGTTGACACTTTGATAAGATTTTTGGCGCCATTTCAAAGAAGGCGCGGCGGTTATTTAAACCAGTCAATACGTCGGTATGAGCAAGCATTTTGGCTTTTTTAATGGCTTTTTTTAACTCATAAGCCAGTTCAAAATGATCATTAAGCGTTTTTTGAGAGAGATGACAGGTTAATATGCATCCAAAAAACATAAAACATGCAGTAATGCCTAGCCATAATGCCTCGTACTCTACATGCGTTAACAGCGCAATAATGGTTGGTATTAGAAAAAGGCAGACTGTACCAATCTGCATATAACGAATTTGACCGTACCAAGAGGTTGCACCAGCTGCTAGGCTAATAGAAAAAATACTAATTATAAAAATGACGTTTAGATTATCGTCAGGGATAATAAGTAAAAGACCTATACCCCAGTTCACAACCGCTAAAAAAAGAGAAATTGCATAAGGCGTTTCCCACTTTAATAGTTGCTTTCCTGTCGGATGATGTTTTTTAAATAAGAAAAACAGATAAACGCGAACGACTGCCATTAGTAACGTCATGCTTAACCATATCAATAATGGTTGGTGATTGATGCTTTGCCATAAAGTTGCGGCAAGAGAAAGGCCGATAATAGCGCTTAATATGGCGGGTATGAAGCTATTAAGATAAAGTAGTCTTATCTTTTTGGTAAGAATGTATTGTTCTTTTTCGTCCACTTTATTTGTTCTATTGATTGTTTTCTAGAAGCTGCGACTTATTTTACGGTTAATTTACCATACTAATAGTAAGGAAATCTAAGCTTATCTGTTTAAATCAATGTAAATACTGTGGGGTGTTGTTTTAAGTTAAAGTGGTCAAGACAAGAAAAATGATTTGCAAAATGGCGACTGCAATCAAGCTTGCTGTGAAAATTTTTTGCCATTTTACTTGTTGCTGTTGTACCTTCAGCAATGCGTTAATATCAGCACGCAGTGGTGAAAGTTGCTCATGATTGGTTTGCTGACTGAGGAAGTGGTGTATTAGTCTAGGCATCTCTGGCGCCGTTTTCAGGATAAAAGGTAATTCCTCTTTTATCGATTTTGCCATCTTACGCAAGCCCAATTGCTCACTCATCCATCGTTTTAAAAATGGTCTTGCACTTTGCCATAAATCAATACTGGAGTCTAAATCGCGACCAAGACCTTCTATATTAAGAAGTGTTTTTTGCAGCATAATCAGCTGCGGCTGTATGATGACACCGAAGCGACGTGACATTTGAAATAAACTTAATAATGTACGGCCGAAGGATATATCCTTCAAAGGCTTATTAAAGATGGGCTCGCAAATAGCACGTATCGCAATTTCCAGCTCTTCTCGATTAGTGTCTTTTGGTACCCAGCCTGATTCAATATGCGCTTGCGCAACATCCTTATAATCCCGATTGAAGAAAGCTAAAAAGTTACGCGCAAGATAATATTTATCAGCATCATTTAGATTACCCATAATGCCAAAATCCAAGGCAATAAAACGGCCATCATCTGCGACTTGAATATTGCCAGGATGCATGTCTGCGTGAAAAAAACCATCACGAAAAACTTGTGTGAAAAATATTTCGACACCGTCATGCGCCAGTTGAGAAAGGCTAATGTTCTTAGCAAGCAACGTGTTCGTGTCACGCACTGATGTACCATGCATGCGCTCCATAGTCATGACGGATTGTCTGCAGTAATCCCAATACACATTAGGAATAAGAAGCTGCTTATCACCATGATGACGACTAAAATTTCGTTTGAGTTGTGAACAGTTGGCCGCTTCCAAAGTAAGATCGAGTTCATGTTTGGTATGCCGTGCAAACTCATCAACGATTTCTAATGGTTTTAAGCGTTTACCTTCACTAGAAAGTAATTGTACTAACCAAGCGAGGGATTTTAAAATGGCCAGATCCTGCGCGATGACGTTAGCAATATTTGGCCGCAGAACTTTAACTGCAACTTCTTCACCACTGATTAAGCGTGCAAAATGCACTTGTGCGACAGACGCGCTGGCAACACATTGCTGCTCAAATTCTGCATAAATAGTATAAAGCGGCTGATCAAAAGCCGCTGTGATGGTTTGTTCTATGGCGGCATAGGCGATTGGCGGTACTTGATCTTGCAGTTTTGCTAACTCATTGGCAACATCTTCAGGTAATAAGTCGCGGCGGGTAGATAGTACTTGACCGAACTTAACGAAGATAGGTCCTAGCTTTTCTAACGCCAATCGCAAACGAACGCCACGTGCTTGTTGTTTACTACGCCAGAAAAAAAATAATTTGACGAGTAGTTGTAGCGGGTGAATGCCAGATTTTTGTTCGATGAAGTCATCAAGACGAAACCAAAGTGCAATCCAAATGATATAAATTAGACGAAGGTAATGCATGTTAGTTTTGACTGCTTTCTTCAATGGATTGCTTTAATTTTGATAGTCTTTTTTCTAGTCGCGCAAAATCACTACGTAAAGTATCAACATCAGTGTTAAATTGTTCAACTTGCCATTTTTTTGCCAGAATAGGCTTCTCTTCTTGCCAAAATTCTGACAACATTTCTGCTGCATTATGCGTTTGTTTTTTTGCTGCGGCAGCTGTTTTTTGGCTCAATGTCGCAAGATGATTCGCTGGAATATCACCAATTAATTGGCTTAAATCTTCTTCGATATCCCAACGCATATGCTGTAATACTTTACCTAGTTCAGCCACTAAATGCGTATCACCTTCTATTTTGATCAACATTTTAGCAGCTTCATCTTTTGCTAGTAGACGTAAAGCCAAGCTGGGTGGAATATGGACGACGGCATCTGCATGGGCATGATTGGTTGCCACGCTTAAACTGCCATCTTCTAAAATCAACAGATTGGTTTTAATAAAAGCAATATTAAATTGCACCACTTTACCTGCAAACACAAGCAAGTGTTGACGCGACCAATTATTCTGATTGGTGAGATGTTGTAAACATTCTGCAACTAACGGTTTAAACATAAGCAGTTAATTTAAACTTTATATCCTTTATGCAACGCGACAATGCCCGCGCTTAAATTGTAGTAGTCCACTTTACTTAAGCCAGCATCAGTCATCATTTGTTTTAATGTTTCCTGATCAGGGTGCATGCGAATAGATTCTGCTAGATATTCATAACTAGCGGCATCGTTAGCAATTAACTTTCCCATAAAAGGTAAAAATTTGAATGAATAAGCGTCATAAACTTTGCTTAATGGATCCCATACTTTTGAAAACTCAAGTACCAGTAAGCGTCCGCCGACTTTAAGTACACGCTGCATTTCTTTTAATGCGTGATCTTTATGTGTCATATTGCGCAAACCAAAAGCCACGATAACGCAATCGAAGGAGTCATCTGCAAATGGTAAAAACTCTGCATTACACTGTGCAGCTGGCACTTGTAGCCCAGCGTTGATCATGTTATCACGACCAACAGCTAACATAGAGGCGTTGATATCGGTTAGAACAACTTGACCTGTCGCGCCTACTTTTTGACTAAATAGTTTGGATAAATCACCACTACCACCTGCAATATCCAGCACACTGTCGCCTGCCTTGACTCCACTAGTATTAACAGTAAAACGTTTCCATAAGCGATGCATACCAGCAGACATGACATCGTTCATAATGTCGTATTTTTGCGCAACAGAATGGAAAACTTCACCAACTTTTTTCTGTTTTTCTTCTTCTTTAACAGACTGGAAGCCAAAGTGTGTTTCTTTATTACTCATCTCAATTTCCTTTTAAACCGATGGCTTTCTTTGATGGCCAGCAGCTTCTAACTTGCCAATATATTCTAGCCAAAGCGCTTCGTAGTGTTCTGCCAAATAATATAAATAGTCCCATGAATACAGGCCTGTGTCATGCCCATCCGTGAAGGTGAGTTTAATGGCATAGTTACCTACAGGTGCTATACCAGTGATGTTGACATCCTCTTTGCCGATTTGTAATACCTCTTGCCCAACACCATGTCCTCTTACTTCTGCCGAAGGAGAATAAACGCGTAAAAACTCGCACGACAACTGGCACTCAGTGTTGTTGTCAAATTTTATTTCCAGCAACTTAGAAGTTTGGTGCAATTTGATGTCTATTGGTTTGGGCGTGTTGGCATCTAGACCGCTCATGTGTATTTTACCGTAAAGGATTGAATATATGAGAATGATAGCAGAACATTGGCAGGCAAGATTAATCATTATTTTCTATAGCCATTTGTCGTACAAAAACCACCGCTTGTCAGATTCTGCTTGTGAACATAGGCAAAAGCCCGCCAATTGATTGAATTTATTGACGTTCATGATAGAGTGGCAGGATAACAATTAAGCCAGTTGAGGATAATAAATATGGCAGATACCAATTTAGGAAGTCACCTTACCTCTTATTCCACATGGAGAGAGGGGGTTGTTGATAGCATTTGTGATTATCGCAATTGGTTGAATGAGCAGGAACTCAATGATGGGCAAATCGATCAGCGTATTCATGGCTTGCTAGAGCGATTAAGCGAAGATAAGTTGAATGTAGCGTTTGTCGCTGAGTTTTCCCGTGGAAAGTCAGAGTTGATTAATGCAATTTTCTTTGCAGAATATGGGCAACGCTTACTACCATCCAGTGCTGGCCGTACCACCATGTGTCCGACAGAGCTGTTATATGATTCGTCAAAACCACACTCCATTCAATTGTTGCC
>JBFJJY010000056.1:0-8232 GCA_041612055.1 Methylophilaceae bacterium
AAAAAGTTGCGCCAGGCGTCATTGACCGTAAATCCGTTTCACAACCAGTACAAACAGGTTTGAAGTCAGTTGACTCTATGGTGCCAGTTGGCCGTGGTCAGCGTGAATTGATTATTGGTGACCGTCAAACAGGTAAAACAGCGGTTGCGGTTGATGCCATCATCAACCAAAAAGGCGAGAACATGACCTGCGTTTACGTGGCGATTGGTCAAAAAGCTTCAACTATTGCTAACGTGGTACGTAAATTAGAAGAAAACGGCGCGATGGAATACACCATTGTGGTTGCTGCAACAGCTTCTGATTCTGCTGCATTACAATTCTTAGCACCATACGCGGGTTGCACCATGGGTGAATACTTCCGTGATCGTGGTGAAGATGCATTGATTGTATATGATGATTTGACTAAACAAGCGATTGCTTATCGTCAAATTTCATTGCTATTACGCCGTCCACCAGGTCGTGAAGCGTATCCAGGTGACGTGTTCTACATTCACTCACGTTTATTAGAGCGTGCAGCGCGTGTAAACGAAGAGTATGTTGAGAAATTCACTAAAGGTGAAGTTAAAGGTAAAACAGGTTCGTTAACGGCATTGCCAGTGATTGAAACAGCTGCTGGTGACGTTTCTGCCTTCGTACCAACCAACGTGATTTCAATTACCGATGGTCAAATCTTCTTAGAAACTGACTTGTTTAATGCAGGTATTCGTCCAGCGATTAACGCGGGTATTTCAGTGTCACGTGTGGGTGGTGCAGCGCAAACTAAAGTCATTAAAAAATTGGGTGGTGGCGTACGTTTAGCGTTAGCGCAATATCGTGAATTGGCTGCTTTTGCACAGTTTGCTTCTGATTTGGATGAAGCAACACGTCAACAGTTAGACCGTGGTCGTATGTTTACTGAGCTAATGAAACAAGCACAGTATGCGCCGCTAAGTGTATCTAATATGGCAGTGACATTATTAGCCGCTAATAAAGGCTATTTTGACGATGTACCAACAGAAAAAGTATTGGCTTTTGAAAGTGGTTTACACGGTCATATGAAATCTAAGTACAAAAAACTAATGAATGCGATTGAGAAGAATAAAGCAATGACTGCTGAAGAAGAAACAGCAGTTGAAGATGCGATTAAAGATTTTAAAGCAACAAGCGCATATTAATCTCTCAACGATTAGGACAATATAATGGCTGGTAGTAAAGAGATTAGAACCAAGATTAAGTCGGTAGAAAATACCCGCAAAATCACCAAAGCAATGGAAATGGTTGCCGCTTCTAAAATGCGTAAAGCGCAAGATAGAATGCGTGCAGCTCGACCATATGCAGAGAAAATTCGCAATGTCGCTGCACATCTTTCATACACGCAACCTGATTACAAACATCCGTTTTTAATCAAACGCGATGTCGTGAAAAATATTGGTTTGATTGTAGTCAGTTCTGATAAAGGTTTATGTGGCGGCTTAAATACCAATATGTTGCGCATGTCTGTTAATCAAATGAAAGCTTGGGAGACAGAAGGCAAAGGGATTAAAGTCAGCGCTTTTGGTAATAAAGGCTTAAGTTTCATGACGCGCGTTGGTGCGGATGTGCAATCAAACGCGACGGGTTTGGGCGATGTACCACATTTAGAAACCTTGATTGGTTCTATTAAAGTCATGTTGGATGCATTTGAAAAAGGTGAAATTGATCAGCTATTTATCTGTTACACCAAGTTCATTAATACCATGAAGCAAGAACCAGTGATGGAGCAATTGTTACCTCTATCAGGTGAGAAAATGGGTAGCCCAGAAGGTAATTGGGGTTATATCTACGAGCCAGAAGCGGAATCAGTGATTGATGAATTGATGACACGTTATATCGAGTCACTCATTTATAGTGCGGTAGCAGAAAATATGGCATCAGAGCAATCATCTCGTATGGTAGCAATGAAAGCCGCATCTGATAATGCGAAAACTGTAATTGGTGACTTGAAACTGGTATACAACAAAGCACGTCAAGCAGCGATTACTAAAGAAATTTCTGAGATTGTTGGCGGCGCAGCAGCGGTTTCAAGTTAAGATTTTATTTATATTAAAAGTATCTGACTAAATATTGAGTTAGGAAAAAAGATGGCAAAAGCAAATCAGGCAGTAGTAGGTAAAGTAGTTCAATGTATTGGTGCGGTTGTGGACGTTGAGTTTCCACGTGACCAAATGCCAAAAGTATATGATGCATTGATTATTGATGATAAAGACTCTCAAGCTGAAAAAGGCTTAACATTAGAAGTACAACAGCAATTGGGTGACGGTATTGTACGTACCATTGCGATGGGTTCATCTGATGGTTTAGCGCGCGGGACTGCATTTAAAACAACTGGCTCACAAATTACTGTTCCAGTTGGTGCAGGTACGCTAGGACGTATTATGGATGTGTTGGGCCGCCCAATTGATGAAGCGGGTCCAATTGATTCTAAAGAGCGTCGTTCTATTCACCAAAAAGCCCCTGCTTTTGAAGAGCTTTCACCATCTGTTGATTTGCTAGAAACAGGGATTAAAGTGATTGACCTTGTTTGCCCATTTGCTAAGGGTGGTAAAGTTGGTTTGTTCGGTGGTGCGGGTGTTGGTAAAACCGTTAACATGCTTGAATTGATTAACAACATTGCAAAACAACACTCTGGTTTATCAGTATTTGCCGGTGTGGGTGAGCGTACACGTGAGGGTAATGACTTCTACCATGAAATGGCAGAAGCAGGCGTGATTAAGCTTGACGATATGAAAGAATCAAAAGTAGCGATGGTGTTCGGTCAAATGAATGAACCTCCTGGTAACCGTTTACGTGTCGCGCTTTCTGGCCTAACCATGGCTGAGAAATTCCGTGATGAAGGCCGTGATGTTCTATTCTTCGTTGATAACATCTACCGTTACACCTTGGCTGGTACTGAAGTATCTGCGTTGCTAGGTCGTATGCCTTCAGCTGTGGGTTACCAACCTACCCTTGCTGATGAGATGGGTAAACTACAAGAGCGTATTACATCAACTAAAACAGGCTCTATTACATCTATCCAAGCGGTTTATGTACCTGCGGATGACTTGACCGATCCATCACCAGCAACAACTTTCCAACATTTGGACTCAACAGTTGTGCTTTCACGTGATATTGCTTCTCTTGGTATTTATCCAGCGGTTGATCCACTCGATTCATCATCACGTCAATTAGATCCATTGATTGTCGGTGAAGAGCATTACCAAGTTGCACGTAGCGTTCAACAAACTTTACAACGCTATAAAGAGTTGCGCGATATTATTGCTATTTTGGGTATGGATGAGTTATCACCAGAAGATAAACTAGCAGTGGGCCGTGCACGTAAGATTCAACGTTTCTTGTCACAACCATTCCATGTTGCTGAAGTGTTTACCGGTGCACCAGGTAAATATGTACCACTAAAAGAAACAATCAAAGGCTTTAAAGCCATTGTTTCAGGTGAGTATGATCATTTACCAGAACAAGCTTTCTATATGGTTGGTGGTATCGAAGAGGCTGTTGAAAAAGCCAAAACTTTAAACTAGTTTAATAGAAAGTTAAAAATGGCAAATACAGTTCGTGTTGACGTAGTAAGTGCTGAAGAGGAAATTTTCTCGGGTCAGGCTGAGTTTATTGCGGCACCAGCATCAGCAGGTGAAGTGGGTGTTTATCCACATCACGCGCCGATGATTACGACAATTAAACCAGGTGCTTTACGCATTAAACTACCAGATACAACAGAAGAGACTTTAATCTTCATATCAGGTGGTCTGTTAGAAGTGCAACCAGGTTTGGTAACCGTATTAGCTGATACAGCGATACGTGGTCATGATTTGGATGAAGCAAAAGCCTTAGCAGCAAAAGCTGCTGCTGAAGAAGCAATGAAAAATAAGGCTTCTGATATGGATTATGCAGCAGCACAAGCAGAATTAGCGGAAGCAGTTGCTCAAATTCAAGCAATTCGAAAATTACGTAAAACTAATTAAGACATGTATTATTAAAAAGCGGCTTTTAAGCCGCTTTTTTTATTGTGAACGCATTTGTTATGCAAAAGCAAAGAGCAGAATAAAAGTAGTAAAATATAATTAATGATGAAAACAACTAAACTCAATATTTTGATTCTAGCGGCTGGCAAAGGAACGCGTATGCATTCCCATCGGCCAAAAGTATTGCATCACATTGGCGGTCAGCCAATTTTACAGCATGTGATTAATTGTGCTAACAGCTTAAATCCATCAAAAATTGTTGTAGTGTATGGTTATGGTGGTCAACAAGTACAACAGGCTTTTCAACAAAATAACCTTATTTGGGCAGAGCAAAAAGAGCAATTGGGCACGGGCCATGCCGTACAACAGGCGTTGCCACATTTAGAGATGGATGCGAACACCCTGATTTTACTGGGTGATGTGCCGCTAGTGAGTGCTGAAGCGTGTCAGGCATTAATCAATCAAGCAGATCATCAACTTATTATTCAATCCTTCAAAAAATCAGATCCGACGGGTTATGGCAGGATAGTTCGCAACGACCAAGACTTAGTTAGTGCCATCGTAGAACATAAGGACGCAACCGCTTCACAACTGAATATTCAAGAAGTGAATACGGGCATTATGGCCATGCCGACCAAGCTTTTGGCTAACTGGTTACAACGGTTGACGAATAATAATGCACAACAAGAATATTATTTAACGGACATCGTTGGGTTTGCAGTATCAGATAAGGTTGCTGTCAATGCCGTGCTGACAGAGGATGAGTGGTCGGTTATAGGTATTAATAGCAAACAAGATTTAGCATTGATTGAGCGTGTATATCAACATCGTCAAGCTGCACTCTTGCTACAAAAAGGGGTGACTTTATTTGATCCAGCTAGAATTGATATTCGGGGCAGTATAGAGGCTGACAAAGATGTCCAAATTGATGTGGGCTGTATTTTTGAAGGTCATGTGCGCTTGGGTGAAGGAGTCACTATTGGCGCGTATTGCGTATTGAAAGATACCACGATTGCCGCGGGTACAGTCATTGCACCATTTTCCCATATTGTAGAAACTGCGATTGGTGAAAACAGTAAAATAGGGCCTTACGCACGATTGCGGCCAGGCACGAAATTAGGTAATGAAACGCATGTGGGTAATTTTGTAGAACTTAAAAATGCGCAAGTTGATACAGGAAGTAAGATTAACCACTTAAGTTATGTGGGCGATGCCACTGTCGGCAAACAGGTCAATATTGGTGCGGGTACCATTACTTGCAATTATGATGGCGCTAATAAGTTTAGAACCGTTATTGAAGATGATGTATTTGTTGGTTCAGACAGCCAATTGGTAGCGCCAGTCACCATTGGTAAAGGCGGTACAATTGCGGCTGGATCTACCATTACTAAAAATACGCCAGAGGATGCACTGACTTTATGTCGCGCAAGAGAACAAAAATCGATTGCTGGTTGGAAACGACCAGTTAAAACAAAGAAAGACTAACTATGTGCGGTATCGTAGGCGCTGTTGCTATTAGAAATGTGGTTTCAATACTAATAGAGGGCTTAAGCCGTCTTGAATATCGTGGCTATGACTCTGCAGGTATTGCGATATTAGATGGTGATATCAAGCGTGTTCGTGCCGTTGGCCGTGTGAGTGAAATGCAGGGTAAAGCAGAAAAAGCGCAACTATCGGGTTTAGTCGGTATTGGTCATACGCGTTGGGCAACGCATGGCGGCGTAACAGAAAGCAATGCACATCCGCATGTTTCAAGAGACGAAATTGCTGTAGTGCACAACGGAATTATCGAAAATCACGATGAGCAACGCACACGCCTTACTGCACTGGGCTATGAGTTTACCTCACAAACAGATACCGAAGTGATAGCGCATTTAATTCATTATTACCATGATAAAGGTGAGTGTTTACTCTCTTCAGTTAAGCTGGCAGTAAAAGAGTTAACAGGCGCATTTGCCATTAGTGTTGTTTCAGTCAGAGAATCCAATAGCATGATTACCGCTCGTCAAGGTTGTCCTCTATTGATTGGTTTAGGAGAAGATGCCAATTATATTGCATCCGACGTCTCAGCTGTGTTGGCAGAAACAAGAAAAGTCATCTATTTAGAAGATGGTGATGTGGCAGAAATAACAGCGAATGGCGTCACTATTTGGGATAAAACGGATACTCAGATAGAGCGCACAGTCCATGTAAGTGATGTGTCGTTGGCTAGTTTAGAGCTTGGTCCTTATGCACATTTTATGCAAAAAGAAATCCATGAGCAGCCACGTGCATTAACGGATACGATTGAAGCATTGATTGATGATGCCAGCTTCTCCCCTGCTCTATTTGGCAAGGAGGCTGAAACGGTTTTTAAACAAATCGATAGTGTATTAATTTTAGCTGCAGGGACTAGTTATTATGCAGGATTAACTGCCAAATATTGGCTGGAAAGCATTGCTGGTTTGCCAACCAATGTTGAGATTGCGAGTGAATATCGATATCGCGTCTCAGTACCGAACACTAGGCAATTAATTGTAACAATTTCTCAGTCTGGCGAAACGCTAGACACGATGGAAGCGCTAAAACATGCGCAAAGTTTGGGTCAGCAATTAACACTATCCATTTGTAATGTACAAGAAAGTGCATTGCCTCGGGCATCTAAATTGGTCTTTTACACGCGGGCAGGTGCTGAGATTGGCGTGGCTTCAACAAAAGCATTTACGACACAATTAGTTGCTTTATTCACGTTGGCAACAGTACTGGCAAAACAACGAAATTTATTAAATGCATCACAAGAAAATGCTTATTTAGATGCGCTACGTCACTTACCTGTTAGCGTGCAATATGCATTGAATTTAGAGCCACAAATTAGAGAGTGGGCTAAAAGTTTTGGCGATAAAGAACATGCGCTATTTTTAGGTCGAGGCGTGCATTATCCAATCGCCATGGAAGGCGCACTAAAGTTAAAAGAAATTTCCTATATTCATGCAGAAGCCTATCCCGCTGGCGAGCTTAAGCATGGTCCGCTGGCTTTAGTTGATAGCAATATGCCAGTGGTAGTGATTGCACCCAATGACACGTTGCTAGAAAAAGTAAAATCAAATATGCAAGAAGTAAAAGCGCGTGGTGGTGTATTGTTTGTGTTTGCTGATGCAGACAGCCACTTCACAGAATCAGATGGTGTACATGTGATTCGCACGCCTCGTCACGTTGGTGTGCTCTCACCTATTTTACATACGGTGCCTGTACAGTTACTGGCTTATCATGTTGCGTTGCTAAAGGGTACCGACGTTGATAAACCTAGAAATTTGGCTAAGAGTGTCACGGTTGAGTAATGACGCTATAACCAGTCCCAATCGGTTCTTTCTTTATGTGGCACATTGCGCATCAGCCAGTCCCATAATGAAGGTGGAATCAAGCGAAGCAGTTTTGCTACCCAACCCATTTGCCAAGGAATAATAATAAATCGTCGTTTATGTTCAATGGCCTTAATACACTTTTTGGCAAAGACATCCGCATCCATTAGGAATGGCATTTGATAGGCGTTAATATTCGTCATTGGTGTCCGAATGTAGCCTGGTGCAACTGTTGTCACCGTAATACCATAGACCTGCATTTCTACTCGCAAACTCTCAAGGTAGCTGATGGCTGCTGCTTTACTGGCGCTATAAGCACCAGCGCCAGGTAAACCGCGAATCCCAGCAACACTGGCGATTCCAACCAAATGTGCTTTCTGCTGTTTGGAATCTTTCATGGCATTAATAAACGGGCTAAATGTGTGTACCATGCCCATGACATTAATGTCCATAATCGCTTGGAAAGCAGGAATATCTGCTTGGAATTCAGTAAGCGTGCCACGACTAACCCCAGCGCTGGCAATGACGATATTAGGAGTGCCATAACGCTTCATAAAGTCTATTGCGCAGGTGTTAAGCGCATCGCTATCACGAACATCAAGTGCATAAATAGCACATGTCGTAGCATGCTGAGATGCGAGCTCTTGAGCGATTTGCTGTAAGACGGTTGATTTGCGCCCAATTAAACCGAGTATGAGCTCTTCATGTGCATATTGACTTGCATACTCTCGTGCTAACGCTAGGCCGATGCCGCTAGAAGCGCCTGTAATGAATATTTTCATCATAATGAAATATGAAAAACCCGCCAAGTTTGTACTTCAGCGGGTTGCATGTCAGTTATTTAATCCTAGAAGGCAACTTAATTTTATCAGCTGCCTTAGTTACTTTTTTGTTGATGATTGTTTGTTAGTTGAGCG
>JBFJJY010000057.1:0-8222 GCA_041612055.1 Methylophilaceae bacterium
AATCGCCTCCAGCGAACGCTTAAAATACAAATCGCGCATGGTATCCGCCAGCTCATTACTCAAGGTGCAACACAAACACCCATTCTGCAACAACACTGCATTATCTGCCACATAACTACTATCCACATTCTGCGCCAATATATGGTCTAAACCTTCCTCGCCCAGTTCATTAATAATCACCGCAGTGTCTTTCATCCCAGAGTGCGAGAGTAGCTTGTTGAGTAGGGTGGTTTTGCCTGAGCCAAGAAAGCCAGTAAGGAGGGTGACGGGTATGCGGTAATCCATATGAACTATTTTACAGTGAATTCTGCTTAAATAAAGGATAAGAGATTACAATGCTGATTGAATTTGTGCTTTATTGTCAGTGCAATATGGTTTGATGATTGATATGCGCTTATCAAACTTGCCGTTTCATTTTTTAATAGCTTTCATGATAACGGTCTATATTAACTACAGTACTATTTTTGTGAGTGCAGTTTGTTTTTTGGATGCATTTTGCAGCTATTACAGTCTTTAGATAAATTTAATTTCTTTGAATTACAGGTGCCAATCCAGTTTTGATAATGTTCGGCATATTCTCTTCTAAACTTAAGTGAGTGGATATTTAAATAATCGATAATGATTGCTTGTTTACATAATTTTTCTTTTAAGGCCGTCTCTTTGCAGTAGTTTTCCCAAATATAAAATTCTGGTTCAACGTTATTTTTTTGCATTTCTTTAGTGTAACCAAAAGAAGTGTAAAAACTAAATTCATTATCTATTTTATGTAATTTAACGCTTCCATCACAAATCCATAAATAGTTAGGTTTATTAAAGCCTAAGAGGTCATAATGAAAAAATGGCATTTTTTTATCCAACATATTTCTTTCAAATAAAACGTAACATTTGAAAACTTTATAGAGAGGTAAACTTTTCGACAACGGACTATAGTCCGTTTGTCTATAGTCCGTTTGTCTATAGTCTGTTGTTGAAAATATTTGTTAGATATAACATAAGTTGTTAATTTTAAAAAGGATAATAACTACCTCGCCACTTTTGCGTTGGTGGCAGATATTTTGAAAATAAATTTTGTATTACGACAAATCCGAGAACAAAAGGGGATATCACAAGATAAACTTTCAGACTTGGCTGGTCTAGACAGAACATATGTCTCTTTAGTTGAGTGCGGTAAACGTAATCCCAGCCTCGAGACAATTGATAAAATCACGCGTGCGCTTGATGTTAAAACTTGGGAAGTACTTAAGTACATACAAGAAACTGATTGCGATAAACCATTCCTTGGTGAAGCTAGTCTGTAGGGCGCAATAACTGAAAGGTATTGCGCCGCATATTGCTACTTTTCTATCCAGCGCAATACACTACGCTTATTGACGCCCCACAAAATCAGACTACGGTTATAATGCTGCCCAAACCCACATAGGAGCATTACACATGAGCAAAAGACGTTCACCACGATTAACTAAAAAATTAAAATTAGGCGCGTTTCAAGAGTTTGGATTTGCATTTTCTGCAGATTTTACAAAAGCGTTGGAAATGGAAGAGCAAGAGCAGCTTGTGATTAGCTTGTTAGAAGACGTGATAGAAAAACGGAAACTGGCGTTAAGTGGTTGGATTGATGGTGGTTTTGTGACTAAGTTAAAAAATGGCTCTACCACTGAAGAAGATAAAAAAGCAGTTGAAGAGTGGTTGAAAGCGAATAAAGCCCTAAAAGATATTGAAGTTGGCCCAATGGTAGACGCTTGGTACGAGTAATCTACAGAAAAAAGTTGTTTAGTGCCAATGGCTGGTGAGTAGCGTTAAGAATTGTGCTAAATGACAGATAATAAAAAACCCAGCACTAAGCTGGGTTTTTTTATTGCAAGTAAAACTTATTTGTTCATTACGTACATTGTTACTTCAAAACCGAAACGCATTTCAGTAGCTGCTGGTGTTGTCCACATAATATTTCTCCTTTTGTTGTTTAGTTCAAACATTCATCATTGCTGATGTGTTTGTATGACTATCATATTACATGGATGTTTCAATAACGACCTGATGAGGTGACGTAATTCAACCTAATGATTTTACGTAATCCATCAGTTAAGAACTGCAAGAAAGCATTGAGCAACCCGCTTTTTCTCTTGCCCAATCAGGCCGCTTCTGTTCAAACTGTTCCATGCCTTCCTGTTTGGAATAAGGGTTTTTGAGCAGTTCTAGCAGGGTAAGTAGGCGTTTGTTGTCGCCTTTTTCTGTCAATAAATCAATGGCTTCTTGCGCCATATAGTTGCGTAATACATACCGTGGGTTATGAATACGCATGGTTCCTAACCGTAAGGCTGGGGTTAATGTACTTTGTTGCACGCGTTTGGCATAAGTGTTGAGCCATTGTTGCACATCGTCACCAAATTGCTGTAAACCTTGCTCAGTGTAAAAAGCATCGTGAATCGTTTCAATATTGGGTGTTGTGATGTCTAGCTCTGTTAGCTTAGTAAAGAACAACGTCATATCCATTTCAGCACGGGTCATCAGTTCGAAGATGCGATTCACTAACTCGCCGTCGCTATCTTGCCAACTGTCTAAACCAAATTTACCTGCTAACGATATTGTTAAATGCTGCATATAGGTGTTGTCATAATGGCTAATGGCATCAGCTAAACCTTCAGTGTTAGGCAATATGGTGCTGAGGGCATCGGCTAGGCGCTCCATGTTCCAACGGGCAATATCAGGTTGGCGACCATAGCAATAGCGCCTGCCTTGTGCGTCGGTGGTGTTTGGTGTCCAGCCTGGATCAAAGTTATCAATCCAGCCATAAGGGCCGTAATCAATGGTCAGACCAATAATGGATAAATTGTCGGTATTCATCACGCCATGTACAAAGCCAACACGCATCCAATGCGCCATTAAGATAGCGGTGCGTTCGCAAACCTCTTCAAACCATGCTTCAATTAATTCAGCGGATGGATTGGCTTGATCGAGCGTTAAGCCTGTTGTGGGTAGCCATTCGCTAAAGTCTCTATCAATGGTAAAGCCAATAAAACGTTTGAGTAAATCTAGCTCACCGTTGCTTGCCATTAATTCAAAGTGACCAGGACGGGTAAAACTAGGCGCTACACGGCAGACAATCGCGCCAGGTTCCATTTCTGGTCGGCCATCATAAAACATATCACGTCTGACTAAATCGCCAGTGCTGACCAAACTGAGTGCACGCGTGGTTGGCACGCCGAGGTAATGCATGGCTTCTGAACATAAAAACTCGCGCAAGCTAGAGCGCAACACGGCGCGACCATCGGCACTGCGTGAATAAGGTGTTTCGCCCGCACCTTTGAGTTGTAACTCAAAGCGTTTGCCTTCATGCATCAGCTCGCCCAATAAAATAGCGCGACCATCGCCCAATTGCCCTGCCCAATGGCCGAATTGATGACCACCGTAACGCGTGGCATACGTCACCATGCCAGCGAGTGCACCATTACCACCTAGGGTTTGAATCAGCTCGGGGTCTTGCATATCGGCTGGGGTAAAACCCAGCATGGCAGCAACATCGGGACTATAAGCAAGCAATTGTGGATTTTTTACGGGCGTTGGCTGAGCCAATGACCATAAAGCATTGCTTACTTGCCTTTGGTGGTTGTGGCTAATAGGGTCTTGGGGTAGCTCGCGCGTAAAGCGGTTATCAAAAGTTAAGTTTCGCATCATGGTTATTTTAGACGGAATAAATCAGATAAGTTGCAATTTCTGTGTTGAATATCTGCTTGCATCAGGCATTTAAGGTGTCACTCATGTATCATGGCGACTATTCCACTGTGCAAATAACAATGAACGAGAAGTATGAACGTATTTTATGAAGAAAGCGGTAGTTTTAAGACCGCAACAATCAAGACAGAAAACCCTGGTAGCCTGCAAGTGGAAACAGCTTCAGGTAAGCGCGCTAAAATTAAAACAGCGAATGTATTGCTCAATTTTGATGAGGCTTTAGAGAGCTTTATGGAATTGGCTCAAGCTGAAGCTGATAAGCTAGATACTGATTTTTTGTGGGAATGTAGTGAAGAAGCTGAATTTGGTTTTGAAGACCTCGCCAAAGCCTATTATGGGGATAAACCAAGCAATGTACAGTTGGCGGCAACCGCCATTAAAGTGCATGCGGCCCCAGTATATTTTTATCGTAAGGGCAAAGGGCGTTATAAAGCGGCGCCAGAAGACACATTAAAGTTGGCCTTAGCGGCTGTCGAGAAAAAGCGCTTACAAGCGATTAAAATGGCAGAGTGGGTCGAGCAACTTAATCATCAGCAGTTGCCAGAAGGATTTGCCGAAAAAGCTGATCATTTAATTTATCAACCTGATAAAAATAGTTTGGAATGGAAGGCGATTGAAGAATCAGCCGCTAGCTCTGGTCGTTTGGCGTTAACTGTGATGGCAGATGCAGGCTTAATTACCAGCGCGCATGATTATCACTTGGGTGCTTTTTTACGCGAGATGTTTGCAGCAGGTACGGATTTTCCTCCCCATGAAGCAATTGACAGTCAACTTGAACATAGCTTGGCAGATTTGCCAATTAACGATGTTGCTGCCTTTAGTATCGATGATGCCAACACCAACGAGATTGATGATGCTTTTAGTTTAGTCGACCTGCCTAATGGTCATAAGCGGGTAGGGATCCATATTGCTGCGCCAGCACTGGCGATTGCACAGGGCGGAGAGTTAGATGCTATCGTGTTGGATAGACTTTCGACGGTGTATATGCCAGGCCATAAAATCACCATGTTGCCTGAATCGGTGGTGCGTCCATTTAGTTTAGATGCGGGTGAAACCAAGCCTGCGTTGAGTTTGTATTGCGAAGTGACGCCCGATTTTTCAGTGGTTGCACATGAAACTAAGGTTGAGCGTATTACCGTTAAAGAGAATTTACGCCATGATACGTTGGAGCCATTTTTTAACGCAGAAACATTAACAACCGATAGTGGTCATCCACTATGGTCAGAACTGAAGTTTTTACATGATTTTGCAGAGTCACTAGAAAAAGCCCGTGGTAAGTATGACCCAAACCGCGCACCGCAGATTGATTATAATTTTTATGTTGTTGACGGCATTGTCAGCATCGTGGCGCGCGAACGTGGCTCGCCGATGGATAAATTAGTGGCAGAGTTGATGATTTATGCCAATAGCACTTGGGGTGGCTTATTAAAAGAAGCGGAACGTGCGGGTATTTATCGCGCGCAAACAGGCGGCAAAGTCTTTATGACAACCGAGGCTAAGCCGCATCAAGGCATGGGTTTGGCGCAATATGCATGGTGCACATCACCATTGCGACGTGCGGTAGATTTAGTTAATCAGCGACAATTAATCGCTTTGTTGAATCAACAAGAAGCGCCTTATCCGGTTGAGGGCGACGCGCTGAAGATTATCATCCGTGATTTTGATCAGACCTATCAATCTTATAGCGATTTTCAAACACGCATGGAGCGTTATTGGTGTTTGCAGTATTTAATACAAGAACAATGTAAAGAAGTGACAGCAACTGTTTGGCGTGAAAATTTAGTGCGTATAGACGGTATGTTTTTTATTACCAAAGTGCCTAGCTTGCCAGTATTGAAAGTGGGGACTAAGGTGGCGTTGGAAATTAACCAGATTGACCCTTTGCTTATTGAGCTGCATTGCAAATTCAAACAAGTGCTGGTTGAGATAGATGAAAGTGTGCAAGTTGTGAGTGAGGTGGAAGAAAGTGATGGAGAAGTGTAGTGCGGCTATTTAATCGTAAAATTCATAAAAGTGTGGCAGAAGATCATGTAGTCGAAGTCACCGAAATAGATGGTATACGTCAAATGCATCTGGGTTCTAAAACCGTGCAAAGCGGTATGCTGGTGAAATCCCCATTGGTACTGTTATTTAACTATTCACGTGCCATTATGTATTTTTTGTTGTTCTCAGAGCAAGTTAAAACAGTATTAACCATCGGTTTAGGTGGCGCTTCTGTCACCAAATATATCCATGCCTATTGTCCTGATATTCAACAAAAAGTGGTAGAGATTAACCCGCAAGTGATTGAAGTTGCACGTAGCCATTTCTTTTTACCCGACAATGATGCGCGGCTAGAAGTGATTAAGGCTGATGGCATTTTATATATGGAAGAGCATCCTAATAGCCATGATTGTTTAATTGTAGACGGCTTTGACGCAGATGGCATTCCTGAAGGCTTTTGTACGCCAGATTTCTTTGATCAATGTTTTAATGTGTTACAAGACAATGGCTTGTTTGTGATTAATTTGTGGGGTTCGGATAAGAACTTCGATATTTACTTACAACGCATTGAGCAAACATTTTCTAATAGAGTGCTCGTTTTGCCGACAGGCAAGCCAGGTAACATTATTGTATTTGGCTTTAAAGACCCCGTTAAACTGACAGAGAAGAAACTCAGAGAGCGTGCGCTGAAATTAAAACAAACGCATATTATCGACTTTACCGAGTTTTTGGACAAATTGCATGAGCAAAATGGCTACCAAAAACTGTATTCAATATTGGAATCAGCATGAATCAAACCTTTTTCGCAACTTGTCCGCGCGGCTTAGAAGCTCTATTAGTCAATGAGTTGCAACGCAGTGGTGCAAAAAATATCAAGCAAACCGATGGTGGGGTTTCTTTCTTGGGTGATGTGGCTGTGTGCTATCACATCAATCTACATTCGCGTATTGCCACGCGTGTGTTATGGCAAGTCACTAGAGGCCAATATACGGGTGAAGATGATTTATATCAAGCAGCCTATAAAGTGAACTGGCCTAACTGGTTTGATGTGAAGCATGACTTTATGGTGAAAGTCACTGGCGTGAAATGCCCGTTAAAAAGTCTAGAGTTTGCCACATTGCGAATTAAAGATGCCATTTGCGATAAATTTAGACAAGCTGTTGGCTCACGTCCATATATTGATACCAAAAAACCAGCTGTGCGCATTCATGCCTATTTAACAGCAGAAGATTATATTTATTATATCGATACATCTGGCGACGCTTTGTATCAGCGTGGTCATCGCAAAGCCAGCATTGAAGCGCCATTGCGCGAGAATTTAGCCGCTGGCGTACTGCAGCTGTCAGGTTGGCAAGTTGGGCAACCATTGTTAGATCCCATGTGCGGTAGCGGCACGTTTTTATTAGAAGCGGTGATGATGGCACTTAATATGGCTCCGGGCTTAAATCGAGGATTTGGTTTTGAACGGCTCAAGAATTTTGAATCCGATACTTGGAAAAAAGTGAAAAACACTGCACAAAAAAATGTGAAACCAGTGACTTTTCAAAAGATATACGGTAGCGATATTGACTTGCGTGCCGTACGCATCGCAAAGCGCAACTTAGAGGAAGCTGGTTTTTTGGAAGCGGTGCAATTATCACAGTTTGATATTACTGAAGTGCCGCCAGCCGCTGATAGCGGTGTGTTGGTCGCAAATCCACCATATGGTGTGCGTATTGGTGAAGATGAAGATTTGGCTGCACTTTATCCCAAAATTGGTGAGGCTTTAAAGCGCAAGTTTGCTGGATGGAATGCTTACTTCTTAACGAATGATTTACGTATGCCCAAACTAATGCGATTGTCTCCGAGTAAAAAAACACCTTTATTCAATGGACCATTAGAGTGCCGATTATTTGAGATTAAAATGGTTGCTGGATCAAATCGAAAACCACAAAAATAATATCGTTTGTTACCATGTTGCTAACTAGCGTACAAAACACAGTTTAATAGGGCAATTAAAATAACCATTTAGTGGTTTACTTCTAGAGTAAGCGGAAAATGATTAAAAGATGAATTAATTAATTAGGAGAATAATGTGGACGCTCTCTTGAGTTTTCTAGCGCCAGACAACTTTATGCCGCATGGACATTGTTACTTATGGACGCCAAAACTGCTATGGCTCTATGTTATTTCCGATGGTTTAATTGCACTGTCTTATTTCAGCATTCCTGTCGCCATTCTATATTTCCTGCGCAAGCGCATAGACCTAGAGTTCAACTGGGTTTTTCTGATGTTTTCCCTATTTATTTTCCTTTGCGGCATGACGCATCTCATCTCAATTTTAACGATCTGGGAGCCTGCTTATTGGTTAGATGCCAGCATGAAAGGACTGACTGCGATTGCATCGGCCATCACGGCGGTGATGCTATGGCGCTTAATGCCAGTTTTACTAACGGTAACAAGCGTTAAGCAATTACAGAAAACAGTTGAACAATTGCAACATGAAGTTGAACAACGCAAACAAGCCGAAA
>JBFJJY010000058.1:0-8222 GCA_041612055.1 Methylophilaceae bacterium
ATCTACGCGCTCTGATAAGTTGCCAGCGACGGCCTCATCAACCAAACGCATCACTTCTTTTTCGGCAATGGCTTCTGCAGTACGATCTTGCCACTGCGTCATACGACCTAAATACTCACCACTTGCGGCATAGACAGGCACAATAGTGAGCGTCAACATCAAGCCATACATAGACACTTCAATGGTACTTTGCTCTGTTTGTTTTTCAGAAAACAAACGTTTATCTTGTTGATTTGGGAAGTAGTCAATAATAGGTGAACCAATCATGGTTTCTAGGCTAAAGTTTGGATGTAATGCTTTTATCTCTGTAGCCATGGCTTCCCATATTGCTTTTGCAGCATTGTTCATATACGTTAATCGATTGCTACTGTCAGCAAAACTAAAGGCAGCAGTACTGTTATCAATGGCAGTCTGTAGTTTTGAAGCCTCTTCTTGCGTCTTTCTAGCATCGTTCACATCAAAACCAATTCTAATTTGCATCGCCTTGAGCGCCTGCATCATTTTGCCGACTTCATCATTCAAACTGGTATCAATGAAATATTTAAAATCACCATCTGCAATCGCATTAATCGCTTTATTTGCTTTTATTAATGGTGAAACAATGAATTTATTCATCACAAACACTGAGCATAAAGCTGTCAACCCACCGGCCATTGCAATCGACAGTGCGCTCATTGCCTGCGTATCTGCAAAATAGAGATAGGCTAAGATGGATACGATAGGCAGCATAACAGCGCCAGTCACTTTAAATACAAATGGCAAATCCAAGGCCTGTTTGATTACTTTCGCAAACAGACTTTGTTTTGGTATTTTCCCAGCACGCATTTCAGCATACAACGCTTCAGCTGCATCAACTTGTTGGCGTGTCGGTTTAGATCGCACCGACATATAACCGACAGCTTGGCCATTCTCACGGATGGGGGCTACATTTGCTTCAACCCAATAATAATCACCATTTTTACAACGGTTTTTAACCATGCCATTCCATGGCTTACCTGCTTTCACTGTGCTCCACAGATCATTAAAAGCTTCTGACGGCATATCTGGATGGCGGACAATATTATGACTTTTGCCAATCAGTTCAGACTCTAAAAATCCACTCACTTCAATAAAGTCACGATTAATATAAGTGATACGCCCTTTTAAATCTGTTTTTGAAACAATAGAAGAGCTATCTAACAACTCAATTTCATTTTGCGTTATTGGCATGTTGATTTTCATAATAATTCTCTTCCATTCATCTCTAATTAATATAGAACACGCAACTAAAACTCTTCCCAATCACCATCATCAGTACCAGTTTTAGCCACCGCTTTCTTAATTACTGGCTTTGCTTCCACGACTCTTTTTGCTACATTAGGCGCTCTCATCGGGTTTTTGCTGACTCTGCGTTCTTGCTTGGCGAAGCCTTTTAGTTTAAAACCAGCCACGGTATCCATTAAACTACTTGCTTGCTCGACCAAGGACTCTGCTGCCGCTGCGGCTTCTTCAACCAATGCCGCATTTTGTTGAGTAACCTCATCCATGCTGGTAATCGCAGTGTTCACTTGATCAATACCTGTGCTTTGCTCAGTTGAAGCAGCAGAGATTTCACCCATAATGTCAGTCACACGCTGCACAGAAGAAACAATTTCCTGCATGGTATTGCCAGCATCTTCAACTAACTTAGTGCCTTCTGCCGTTTTACCTACTGAGTCAGTAATCAACTCTTTAATTTCTTTCGCCGCACTGGCTGAACGCTGTGCTAGGTTACGTACTTCACCCGCTACAACCGCAAAACCACGTCCTTGCTCACCTGCTCGCGCCGCTTCAACAGCTGCATTCAGTGCCAGAATATTGGTTTGGAAGGCAATGCCATCAATGACAGAAATAATGTCTTCAATTTTCTTAGCGCTATCATTAATCGCACTCATGGTATTGACGACTTCACCCACGACTTGCCCCCCTTTAACCGCAACACCAGACGCTGCTGAAGCTAATTGATTTGCCTGCTTAGCATTCTCAGCATTTTGTTTAACCGTTGAGGCTAATTCTTCCATGCTAGAAGCCGTTTCTTCTAGACTAGATGCTTGTTGCTCGGTACGGCTTGATAAGTCATTATTGCCTGTTGCGATTTCGCCAGATGCCGTATTAATGGTTTCGCTTGCTTCGCGGACTTGTAAAATAATTTCTGTCATTTTGTCGACAAGACTATTAATACCATCGCAAATTTTCAGTGAAACGCCTGTTTTATCTTCAAGTGGAATTCTTTCTGAGAAGTCGCCTTCTATCGCGCCAGAAATCAAATGCTCAATGTCATTTTCAACCTTGCGTTCTTGTGTAACATCGACCCATTCAAGCGATGTCCCCATACGCTCACCATTCATCACAATTGGGCTGGCTTTAAGCTTGAAGAACATATTGTCAACTGGGATAATATTTTCGTAAGGCCCTTTTAAGCTCGCTAACAAATTCCGTTGGTGCGCTGGACTTTTATGAAATACATCAAAATTTTGTCCAATCAGTTTGTTGGGATCAAAACTAGGCAGCACTCTTTTAAAAGTTGCAGCTGAATCTTGCATCAATTTAGCTGTAGCTGCATTCATATAGCGAATAATGCCGTCGTTATCTGCCATCATCATATTAGTCGATGCGCTATCTAGCGTATTCTTGATAGAAGTCGCTTCTATCGCATCTTCTTGTGCTTTTTTAGCCTTTAGATATTGTTCTGTAATATCAGTCGCTAATTTCAATACTTTAAATGGCTGACCATCTGGATTAAAAATAGGGTTATAACTGGCTTCTAATCTAACAAATTTACCGCCTTTACCCACTCGGTCATATTGACCTTGATCTGCTTCACCACGTGCTAATTTTTCCCATAATGCTTTATATTCAGCATTTGATTGATGAGTAGCATCCACAAACATATTATGGTGATTACCCACGATTTCTTTTTCTGAGTAACCTGTGATTTTGGCAAAGTTTTCGTTAACAGCTAAAACATTGCCTTTAAGATCAAACTCAATCACACCCATCGCTTTATTAATCGCAGCAATCTGACCACTAAAATCAGCCGCTTTATTTTTCGCTTCTGTGATATCAGTCGCATATTTGACGACTTTAAATGGTTTGCCATCTGCTCCAATAATTGGGTTATAACTGGCTTGTAACCAAACTGCGTTGCCGCCTTTCCCAAACTGCCTATAGACTCCCTCATCGGCTTCACCACTGGCTAACTTCGCCCAAAAGGCCTTATATTCAGGGCTTGTCCTAGTAGAGGAATCAATAAACATGCTATGATGATTGCCAATTATTTCTTGTTTTGTATAACCAGTCACTTTAGCAAAGTTGTCATTAACTGCTAAGATATTGCCTTGCAAATCAAATTCGATCACACCTTGAATTTTGCTTATCGCTTCCATTTGGGCTGAAGAATCGATAGAAGACATCGCTTCTTTTGTCACATCTGTTAAATAAGTAACCACTTTAACCAGTTGTCCATCAATCAGTACTGGTGCAAAATATCCTTGAAAAACAGCAACATCTCCTGCTGAGTTAACAAAATCGAATTTACCAGATTGGTTTTTTCCTTTGGACAAATCTTGCCAAAAAGTTTTAAACTCGTGGGAGCCGGCTTTTGCTCTACTGACTAGTACACGATGATGTTGGCCGACTAAATCTTGATCTGCATAGCCCAGTGCTGCCAATAGATTTTCATTAACATGCGTGATCGTGCCTGTGCCATCAAACTCAACTACGCACCGTGCTTTGTTAATCTCTTTTTTGATTGCGTGAAATTCAGCCACTTCTCGCTCTAGATTTAACTTGTCAGCGCCAAATATGCTATTCATTAATTGTGATATCATTTTATGTTCCTATTTCGATAATATATTTTCAATATCCAACAAAGCCTTCAGCCCACTCAATTAATGCCTCTTTAACATTAACTAGTGTCTGGTTAAGCATTTGCAATATTCTTGGGCTTGTCTGGGAAATATGCATTTTTTGTTCCTATAACTTAATGCTTTTTCTTCACTACTGTACAGCCGCACTATCAATCAATGCCATTTCATTACTCGTCATCAGTTGCTCAATATCGACTAAGATAAACATTTTTTCGTCTACAGTGGCTAGACCTGTGATGTATTTGGTATCAATACTCGCTACGATATCTGGTACGCTTCTTAAGTCTGATCCTTTGAGGTTTTTCACATCAGAAACACCATCGACCACAATACCGACCACACGACCATTCAGATTTAAAATAATCACTACCGTAAACTCGTCATAAACGACTTTGCCTAAGCCAAACTTGATTCGTAAATCAACAATCGGAACAATGAGACCACGCAAATTCACCACGCCTTTTATAAAGGCTGGTGTATTGGCGATTTTTGTCACGGCATCGTAGCCACGGATTTCTTGTACTTTGAGAATATCAATGCCATAAGACTCATCTGCTAATACAAAAGTAAGATACTCTTGTGATGGGATGGACCCTTCTGCGCCATTGTTATCTAAATTCGATTCTGTATTTGTGCTCATGCGTAAGCTCCTTCTTTAATATTGCTTTGTCCCATTTTGATGACGGTCGGAACATCGATAATTAGTGCAACTGAGCCATCACCCATGATAGTGGCTCCTGAAATACCTTGGATTTTTCTAAAGTTTGTTTCCAAACTCTTAATCACCACTTGCTGTTGTCCGACTAATGCGTCAACAAATAAGGCGGCTTTTTTGCCTTCTGCTTCAATAATCACTAGCACACCTTCAGTTGGATGGGTGATTTCTGTGTCTTGATTAAACAATGCATAAAGTGGAATGATGGGCAAATACTCACCGCGCACATGTACCATTAAACCTTCGCCCGTTACTGTTTTAATGTCTTCCATTTTTGGCTGCATGGTTTCCACAATAAGATTCAGTGGCAACACGTATAGACTCTCGCCAAGTGAAACAGACATCCCATCTAAAATCGCCAAGGTCAATGGGAGTGCAATTGAAATCGTTGTACCAAAACCGAGTGCAGAGCGAATCTCAATTGAGCCGCCCATGGCTGCAATATTGCGTTTAACCACATCCATGCCCACGCCACGACCAGAAACATCGGTCACCACTTCAGCGGTTGAGAAACCAGGGGCGAAAATCAATCCAAATACCTCTGTATCTGTCATGCTTTCACTCACCTCTAAACCGTTTGATTTTGCTTTAGCTAATAATTTGTCTCGGTTCAAGCCTGCGCCATCATCGGTCACTTCAATGACAATGCTGCCACCTTTATGCGCTGCGGATAGCGTCAAGCGACCTGTTTCTGGTTTACGTGCCGCTTTACGCACTTCTGGCATTTCAACACCATGATCGACACTGTTTCTCACCAAATGTGTCAATGGATCAACAATGCGCTCAATCAAGCCTTTATCTAATTCAGTCGTTGCACCCTCGGTGACAAACTCTACTTTTTTATTGAGTTTGGTTGCCAAATCGCGCACCATGCGCGGGAAGCGTGAGAATACAAAATCCATTGGCATCATACGAATTGACATGACAGACTCTTGTAAATCTCGGGTATTGCGTGTCAGTTGTGTCACGCTATTAATCAATTTTTCATGGTGCACTGGGTCTAGTGCGCTGACACGTTGATCAATCATTGCCTGTGTAATCACCAATTCGCCCACTAAGTTAATCAATTGATCAACTTTCTCTACGCCAACACGAATCGACGTTGTTTCTACGGCGCCAGGTTTATCACCTTCACGTCGGGTTTTATTGACTTTTACTTCTGATTTAGCTTCAGCTGACTCTGTTTTAACTTCAACTTGGCTTGCTACCGCTTCAGCAGAGACAGGTGTATCATCACCAATTAACGTTTCTTTGGCTGCGTCTTTGTGTGGGGTAAATGGAGCAAAGAAGCCATAGCCCTCTTCAACATTATCTTTGCCATCTTCAGCAAATAATCCATAGCCAACTTCTTCTTCAACTTTGACTTTATCTTTAGCTGGCGCAACGGTTGCGCTTGCTTCTTGTTTTGCTGACTCGGCAGCAACCGGTTCTGGCGCTGTAGGAGTTGCGGCTTCAGTTTCAGTTTCAGCGGAGGCTTCCGCAGCCAGAATAGTAATCACCAGATCACTAGGATCTAAAACAAATGAGCAAATTGAAACAATGTCATCTTGTGATGAATCTGTCGTCAGTCTGATGACATGGCGACCATTTTCCTGTTGATGTGC
Source organism: Methylophilaceae bacterium (assembly GCA_041612055.1). GTDB lineage: Bacteria > Pseudomonadota > Gammaproteobacteria > Burkholderiales > Methylophilaceae. Next base: position 6,207 of record JBFJJY010000058.1, read on the forward strand.
AGTCACATCACCTAATAGCGCCAGCTCTTCTTGTAAGTTACTTAAGTCCTTTTCTGTCACTTCTGGCAAAGCCACATCAAATACTGTCATGCCTTCAGGCACATTAGCTACTGCTGCTATACTTTGTGTGACTGGCGCTTCTGACTGAGCTTCAAGGACTGCGGCTGGCACTGGATTTTCGACGGTTGGTGCTGGTTTAATTTCAACATTGCCTGCTTCAGAAAGTGAGTTCAATACCATTTTCACATTTGCAACTTGCTCTTGATCAACATCAGTTGCATTGCGATGCCCATCTAATTCCATCTCAAGCACATCTTTTGCCGCAAGAAAAGCGTCAACATGCTCGGCAGTGAGCGCCATTTCATTTTTACGAATTTTATCGAGCAAGTTTTCCAATACATGCGTGATTTCTGCCATATCGCTAAAACCAAACGTCGCAGCCCCACCCTTGATAGAGTGTGCTGCGCGGAAAATTGCATTCAAATCTTCATTATCTGGTTCAGCAATATCAAGACCGAGTAACAGTCTTTCTGCCTCAGCCAAGAGCTCTTCTGACTCATCAAAGAAGACCTCATAAAACTGACTCATATCAATTGTCATTATTGTGCTCCATCAGCAACTACTTATTTCGGTTTCCAAAAAAACATCGTTCTAGCCAATTACCTTTTGTACCACTTCAATTAACCTTTTAGGGTCGAACGGCTTCACCAACCAACCATTGGCGCCAGCTGCTTTACCTTTCGCTTTCATCTCATCGCTAGACTCTGTCGTTAACATTAAAATTGGCACTTTGCTATAGGAGGCAAGCGAGCGTAAATTGCCGATAAGCGTTAAGCCATCCATAATGGGCATGTTCTGATCAGTGAGCACCAAATCTACTGTTTTCTCTTTGGCTTTATTCAATCCATCTTGGCCATCGACAGCAGAAATCACCTCATAACCAGCAGCCTTTAAACTAAATGCCACCATTTGTCTTAGCGATCCAGAATCATCAACTGCTAAAATTGTTTTTGCCATCTTTTACTCTCACTTAATTGTTAAATTGGATTGTTCGTCCAATAAAAATCATTCTTTTATTCATTTACAGCTGCTTTAAAACAGTTCTATCTCACCAGAATTCATATTTTGTTGTGTAACCGATTTAATTAGCCCACCCATTAATGCCGTGTTACGTACATTAAAACTTGTATTCATTTCATTTAATAACTTCACTATCTCTGCATGCTCATGTTCAGGACCCATATCTTGACCATGTGCAGCAAGTGCATCTAGTGACTCTCTTAACCCATCCACCCGCTTAATCACGCGGGCAATTAATTGACTGGTCATATCTTGAAACTGCAAACCTGTTACTGCCGCGTCCACTTCATCACCTATTTTTTTACGTAAAACCAATACTTTTTGATACTCATTTTCTGGCACATCAATCGCCTCTAATAACTGATCAATTTCTTGCTGCTGTGCCATCACCGCCTCATGGATACTCATAAAGCTGGCACTCAATTTTTCAATTGCTCCGCTAAGCAAATAAGTGGTCTGATTCAGATCAGTTTCCACCTCGACAAGATGTTGCGCGCCATGATCAGAAACAGCAGTCAACAGCTTTCTTAACTCGGCTAAAGGTACTGTTTTTGAATTCAATGTCTGCTTGCCTTTCTTGGTCATTTTTTCTTCGGTCATGATTCATTATTACTTAGCGCCCTGCTATCTGATACATCGAATAAAAGGGATAAACTAGCCTAATTTAGGTTTGCTATACGCTAAGCCCTTTTAGGTTAGTGAACGGCCTCTTCTTGATGAGTTGATTCGCTTTTTTTCAGACACTCTTGTGCTAGTTCGCGCTGAATACTGACTTTTCTTTTTAAGTTGGCAATGATGTCTTGCTGCTCAAAGATGACCACATCTAACCGTGAAAAAAAACTACGGAAACCCTGGTGTGTTTCTTCGGCAATATAATGCTTCATCTCGTTATCAAAGCGATCAACATAGTCTTGACGAAACTTAACCAGCTTGTGA
>JBFJJY010000059.1:0-8218 GCA_041612055.1 Methylophilaceae bacterium
ACGATCTTCATTAATCACCAAAAGAGGACCAAACCCCATTTGTTCTGGGTTGTAGTAATGGCCAAATGAAAATGAGTGGTTAGATTGCAACCAGCCATGATTTGCTGCACCCCTTTGGCTATTTCTATGAATGTTTAACATGATGCGCTCCTTGTATATTGTTCAGTCTATAATCAATAAATTAGAATATAATTATTTTTTAATTAACTCTGTTTCTTAAGCATGTGCGAAGTATGAACGGGAAAATTAAGTTTGAAAAACGGAAAAATTACCAACTTATCATCGAAAAATTCGAATGTTTAGAATTAGCTTAGATGCCTTACTCATCATGGACGCAATCGACCGTCATGGGTCGTTTGCCGCCGCAGCAAATGAGTTATTCAAAGTACCTTCTACAATCTCATATACGGTAAATAAATTAGAGCAAGACCTGGGTGTGCAGTTATTTGAACGACAAGGCCCCAAAGCCACTATTACCAGAGCTGGAAAAGAACTACTAACAGAAGGAAGGTTTCTGCTCAAAGCAGCAACTGATCTTGAGCATCGTGTAAGACGAGTAGCATCGGGCTGGGAGACAGAGTTGAGTATAGGTTTGGACTCGCTCTTTTCACCCAGTGCGCTGATTGAAGAGATCAAAGCGTTCTGTGAAGTCTCTAAGTTAACGCGGTTAAAATTTTCACAGGAAGCCATCTCTGGTACATGGGAGTCTCTAATAGATAGGCGAGTGGATTTACTCATTGGCGCAGTAGGAGAGGGCCCATCAGGTGGCGGGTATACAACCCATCCAATTGGCAATATTGAGTTTGTTTTTACAGTATCACCAAAACATCCGCTCGCATTAATAGATCATCCATTAGGGAAAAAAGAACTCAGTCAGTACCGTGCTATCAGCGTTAGTGACACAGTGAGGAATTTACCCCCCAGAACCGTTGGTTTGTTATTTGGACAAGACACATTAGCTGTGCCAAATATGAAAACTAAACTAGCATTTCAAATTGCTGGTATCGGCTTTGGGTTTATCCCAAAACCAATCGCTCTAGAAGCAATAAACAATGGTTTGCTAATAGAAAAAGAAGTCGAAGAAAAGCGTTCTCCTGATCCTCTTTATATCGCATGGCGTTCAGAAGAAACTGGTGCTGGTCTAGATTGGTGGATCAATAAAATGAAAACCCCAGGTTTACTAGACAGACTTTGGGCGCATTTTGATTAATTTAAAACTGGTTAAAATTGAGTGAAGGTCATTAATCTATGGAAGAATCAAGTTTTTTAATTCAAGCAGCCATCTATTTAGTTTCAGCTATCATCGTCGTCCCATTATTCAAAAGATTAGGTTTAGGTTCAGTACTTGGCTATTTAATTGCGGGTATCGTCATCGGGCCACATGCACTTGCACTGATTCATGATCCTGAGCATGTGCTCCATTTTGCTGAGTTTGGTGTGGTATTGATGTTGTTTTTAGTTGGCTTAGAGTTAGAAACGCAAAAAGTATGGGAGCTAAGAAAAACATTATTCGGCTTGGGCGGTTTACAAGTTACTTGCACCATGTTGATTGTGACATTGATAGCGCACTTGCTTGGTTTTACATGGACGATTGCTTTAGTAACAGGTATGGGTATAGCAATGTCCTCAACAGCCATTGGGTTAACTGCGCTGAGTGAAAAAAATCTGCTTGGCATTCCAGGTGGGCAAGCCTCTTTTGCAACGCTACTTTTTCAAGATTTATCGGTTATTCCGCTATTTATGTTATTAGCCTATATTGCCCCCAGCCAAGCTGATGCAGGTTTTGATTTATGGGCCGTCATCAAGGCGATTGGTGTGATAGCGATCATTATCGTGGCAAGTAAAGTATTGCTGCGACCATTCATGCGCATGATTGCGCAAACAGGTATCAGAGAAGTATTTGTAGCCTTTTCACTATTATTGGTCATTAGTGTCTCCTTGGCGATGCAGTATGTTGGTTTATCAATGGCGTTGGGTACTTTTTTAGCCGGTGTTTTATTGGCAGATTCAGAGTATCGATATGAACTTAGGTTGGATATAGAGCCAGTTAAAGGTTTGTTATTAGGATTATTTTTTATTGCTGTTGGCATGTCGGTAGATTTATCTTTATTGGCTAATGCGCCAGCTATTATTGTGGGGATTGCATTACTTATTGTTGCGATTAAAGCTTTAATTCTTATTGGTTTGGGGAAACTTTTTAACTATCAAACAAGGGACGTTTTGTTATATGGGGTAACGCTGTCTCAAATTGGAGAGTTTGCTTTCGTGATTTTTGGGTTGGCCTTATCAGAAAATACAATACCCAGAGAAACTTACAACATGCTGAATGTGATCGTTGCCGTCACCATGCTGATTACACCTGTCCTTTTTTTATTGTATGAACGTTTTTTAACACTAGACTGTGGTGAGCGTCCAAGTGATGAAATAGAGGAAGTCAATAATGTGATTATTGCTGGCTTTGGTCGTTTTGGACAAATCGTTGGTCGTGTATTACACGCAAAAGGTATTAATGCGACGCTCATCGACAATGATCCTAATCAGGTTGATTTAATGCGTGAGTTTGGTTGGCGCTGTTACTATGGTGATGCATCGCGACTAGACTTGTTGGAACAGGCTGGTATTGCAGATGCAAAACTGTTGGTGATCTCTATTAATGATCCTTTAGCAACATTAAACATGGCAAAATTGGTGAAAGAACGTTGGCCTAGTGTAGCAATTGTCGTGAGAGCAAGAAGCAGAACGGATGCTTTTGATCTACGCGATCTAGATTTAAACCCAATTCGTGAAACATTTTATTCTGGATTAGAGGCGGCCAAGCAAGCATTATTAGCGATTGGCGAAACACCGAGTGTAACCAGTAAGTTTATTAAACAATTTGAACAACATGACTTTAAACAACTTGAGGAAACCCGCAAAATTAGGCATGACATGAAAGCAGTTTATGGCTTAAGCCAGCAAGGGCGCCAAGATATCAAAACACTTTTCGAGTTAGAGCAATCACAGGAAGACAAACAACGCCAACAAAACTAGTTCTCATTTATAAAAATTATTGGAGCTTCCAATGAACGAGTTGCCCTGCTCGAAGTGGCACCAATGTATCACCATCATAAGGGTAACTTTCTGGCACTTGCCAACTTTCCTTCACCAGCGTTACTTGCTCAGTATTTCTGGGTAAGCCATAAAAGTCTGCACCATAAAAACTAGCAAAACCTTCCAGCTTATCTAAAGCATTAACTGATTCAAATACTTCTGCATAAAGCTCCATGGCAGCATGCGCGGTATACATACCCGCACAACCACAAGCCGCTTCTTTAGCATGTTTTGCATGTGGTGCGCTATCCGTACCTAAAAAGAATTTAGGGTTTCCAGAAGTGGCTGCTTCAACCAAGGCCTGTCGATGCTCTTCACGTTTTAAGATCGGCAGACAGTAATGATGCGGACGAATACCACCTTTAAACATATCGTTTCGATTCATCAATAAATGATGTGCTGTAATCGTCGCCGCCACATTTTCACCCGCCGCTGATACAAAATCGGCAGCATCTTTGGTGGTAATGTGTTCAAACACGACTTTCAAATTTGGATACTTGTTGATTAACGGCTTCATATGGCGATCAATAAACACTTTTTCACGATCAAAAACATCCACATCTGTATCAGTGACTTCCGCATGTACCAATAAAGGTAATCCCGCTTTTTGCATAGCAGCAAAAGTATCCGCACATTTGTCGATACTGGTTACACCAGAATCTGAATTAGTCGTCGCACCAGCAGGATAGAGCTTGATGCCGTAAACAAGCCCACTGGCTTTTGCTTTGAGCACTTCTTGAGCAGTTGTTTTTTCGGTTAAATATAAAGTCATTAACGGTTTAAAATTAACATCCTCAGGCAAGGCTTGCATAATCCGTTCGCGGTAGGCTGCCGCCAATGCCGTGGTCGTCACTGGCGGACGTAGATTAGGCATCACAATAGCGCGAGCGAACTGATTTGCAGTATCCGCAACCACTGCTTTTAGTGCGACGCCATCTCTTAAATGCAAATGCCAATCATCTGGACGCGTGATGGTGATTGAGTTTGTCATACGTAATCTGCCTTATCTTTTCATTCTGTCTTTTTAAATGTTAATGCAAGCTGGTATAAATCATTTTTCTTGGCGCCTGTAATATCAACCGCCAGTTTAACAGCTTGCTTCAATGGCAGTTCTGCTAGCAGCACTTTCAACTGACGTTCAGCCTCTTCACTAATTGCTGCCACTTCTTTGATTGGTGGAGCTTCAACTAACAACACAAATTCACCGCGCTGCTGATTCGCATCTGCCTCTAACCATTGCTGAGCATCGCCCAAAAAGCAACGGTGAAAAGTTTCAAATGTTTTGGTAAGCTCCCTAGCGATGGTAATGCGACGCTCTGCGCCAAGAACACTTGCCATGTCCGCCACACTATCGACAATACGATGCGGCGCCTCATAAAAAACTAGTGTTTGTTGTAATGCGCTTAATGTCATCAACATTTTTCGACGTTGTGCTCCACTGGCTGGTAAAAAACCAATGAAGTTAAATCCATTATCTGTAATACCAGATGCAGATAATGCAGTAATGACAGCGCTCACCCCTGGAATCGGGACTACTTTGACCCCTGCTTCACGCAAAACATCCACCACAATCGCACCTGGGTCGCTAATGCCGGGCGTTCCAGCATCGGTGACTAGTGCGATACTTTCACCCGCTTGAATCCGTTCTAACAAAATTTGCGCAGATTGCTGCTCATTGTGCTCATGGACCGCAATCAGTTTTTTGCTGATGCCAAAATGGTTGAGCAAACCAGCCGTGTGGCGCGTATCTTCTGCCGCAATCGCATCAACATTTTTTAATGTTTCCAAAGCGCGCAAAGTCATATCGGCTAAATTACCAATCGGCGTTGCCACCACATATAATACGGATTGTTTTAATACAAGTTGATTCATCAGCCAAATTTTAACGCGAAGCCTTTATAACAGCTATTAAAAAAATAAAACAATGAAAATCAATAAAAATAATGCTGGCTTGCAAGCAGAACAAATTGCTGCAACTTTTTTAATCAATCATGGCCTTAGTTTGGTAGCGCAAAATTATCATTGTCGATTTGGCGAAATTGATTTAATTATGCAAGAAGCAGAAACATTGGTGTTTGTTGAAGTAAGATTGCGAACTAGCCATCAGTTTGGTGGTGCCGCCGAGAGTATTACTCAGCAAAAGCAACATAAGCTGATTGCAACCGCACAACACTTTTTGCAAACACAGCCAAACCATCCATGCCGCTTCGACGCAATCTTAATGAACAAGGCCAACTTACATGATATTGAGTGGCTACGTAATGCATTTGACGCATAATGGGCGTATCATTCACAAAAAAATACACACGTGCTTTTTAAATAGGAAAACCAATGAAACCTTTTTCAACACTTCTACTGCAAGCTCTCATTATCACCGCTGTGAGTACACAGCTAACAGGCTGCTTCACAGCTGCTGTTGGTGGCGCTGCGGCTGGCGCATCGATTGCAACTGACAATCGCACTTCAGGCATTTATATTGAAGATGAAAATATTGAGATAAAAGCCTCTCAGCAAATTCGCAAATCACTTGGTGAAGAAGCGCATGTGAATGTGACCAGCTATAATCTAAATGTATTATTGACTGGCGAAGCGCCGACTGACGCAGCAAAGGCTGAGGCTGAAAGCATTACGAAGTCCATTAAAAATGTAAAACATATTACTAATGAAATTGTTGTAGGCCCAAAAACCAGCATTAGTGCCCGCGCCAATGACACTTATATCACTTCTAAAATCAAAACAAAATTCATTGCCGAAAAGAACTTTTCAGCAAATGACGTTAAAATAGTGACAGAAGCCAGTGTGGTTTATCTCATGGGTATTGTGAAGAAACGCGAAGCTGATATAGCAACAGAAATTGCCCGCACAACAGAAGGCGTCAGCAAGGTCGTCAAAGTATTTGAATATCAGAACTAAATTAATTGAAACAGAGGACATTAACTTACATGGCAAACAATCCAGAAGAAATTATCATCCAAAGCATCACCCGTGATGGCAAGCGCTTCCGTCCTAGTGATTGGGTGGATCGTATTTGTAGTAGCTATGCAACATTTGGTGATGACCGTAAATTACGATATTCACCCTACCTTAAGCCTGAAATGATTGATGGCGTTCGTTGTTTAGCCGTTGATATGCAGCTCAGAACTGCTAATCCAGATGGGTTTGAAGAACTCATGCAATTTGCTGAGGAAAATCAATTAAATATTCTGAACAGTGAAGGTGAGTCCATCGAAACACCTAAAGCCGTTACACCTGAAGCTGACGCTTAACACAGCGTTACTTTCCCTTCATGATAGTCTCTAGATAAACGCTAGAGACTAATCCTTTTTTAACTTTAACCAGCTTGCCTAGCGGATTAAATAGATAAGTCGCTGGCAACACGTCAGCACTACCAATTTGCTTAACGATTTTATCATTGCCTAATACAATAGGATAAGACATCAACATATCATCCACATAGCGCTTTACTTCTTCTATTGACTCGTAATCAAACACCACGCCAATCACCATCAGGTCTTTTGTTTTACGGGCGTCGTACAAGGCGACTAATTCTGGCACTTCTTCTAAACAAGGCGGACACCAAGTAGCCCAGTAGTTGATAATCAGCCATCGACCAGCATATTGACTAAGCTGGTGTTGCTTTCCAGACAAGTCTTGTAGCATAACGTCATCAGTTGCATTCACATTGCCAGCGCTTGAGAACACTAAAATAAAACCAAAAAGAAGTTTTTTGATTAACAACCACTTAGCTCTGTTTGCCCAACGTTTAATCATGCCGTTACCCTCAATGACGATTAAATCAATTGCAATAGCACTTGATATATCACTAATGCTATTGTTATACTGTCTTGCGAGTTATAATATAGTAAGTCTGATACAGTTTAAGCATTAGCGCCTAAATTATTACCGAAATCAATTCCAGTGCATTTTATTTAGCTTAATCTGGTTTAACCTAATTACTTTCAACCGTTGAGGTACTCATGAGCGAAAAAATCATTCATCTTAGCGATACTAGTTTTGAAGAACAAGTACTGCAATCACAGCTGCCAGTTTTAGTCGATTACTGGGCAGAATGGTGCGGCCCATGCAAAATGATTGCTCCTATTTTAGAAGATATATCAGAAGAATATGGCGACCGCTTAGTCATCGCAAAATTAAATATTGATGATAATCCGCAAACACCACCGAAATATGGCATTCGCGGCATTCCAACTTTAATGCTATTCAAAAATGGTAATGTAGAAGCAACCAAAGTGGGTGCTTTATCTAAATCTCAATTAATGGCATTTATTGATAGCAATATTTAACGATAACGTCCTAGCTTCTATCTGACTAGAAGCTAGGTTTCTTTAATTTCCTGTTTCATTAAAAATCCTTCCAGCGAGTTTTCTCATGCACCTATCCGATCTTAAACATTTACCTGTCACCGAACTAGTTGATATGGCCATTGCTGATGGCGTCGACAATGCTAGCCGTATGCGCAAACAAGACGTTATTTTTGCCATTCTAAAAAATAAAGCTAAAAATGGAGACAATATATTCGGTGATGGCACTTTAGAAGTGTTACAAGATGGATTCGGATTTTTACGTTCTCCAGACACTTCATATCTTGCTGGACCTGGCGATATCTACGTTTCACCGTCACAAATTCGTCGATTTAATCTACATACTGGCGATAGCGTGCAAGGCGAAATTCGCACACCTAAAGATGGTGAGCGTTATTTTGCGCTGGTTAAAGTAGATACCGTTAACGATGAAAAACCAGAAAATACAAAGCATAAAATCTTATTTGAGAACTTAACACCGCTTTTTCCAACTGAACCACTCACTTTAGAACGCGATATTAAATCAGAAGAAAACATCACTAGTCGGGTGATTGATATGATTGCGCCAATTGGTAAAGGTCAACGTGCTTTGCTTGTTGCCAGTCCAAAAAGTGGTAAAACAGTGATGATGCAAAATATTGCGCATGCCATCACTGCAAATCATCCAGATGTCACACTGATTGTGTTGTTAATTGATGAACGTCCTGAAGAAGTAACCGAAATGACACGCTCAGTTAAAGGCGAGGTTGTTGCTTCCACTTTTGATGAGCCAGCAGCGCGTCATTTACAAGTTGCTGAGATGGTAT
>JBFJJY010000060.1:0-8152 GCA_041612055.1 Methylophilaceae bacterium
GTGATGGCAAAAATATTTTTTACAGTGTTGCAAGCAAGCCAGCTTTAGCGGTCATTGACGTGCTGGCTGAGCAAATCTGCAAACTCAATCAATAACGAAAGGAATACCATGGCATTAACGATTACAAAACACAACGAAACATTTAGCAGCTGTCCACAAATCAATCCTGAAAATATTGCAGAGATTGCTCAACTTGGCTTTAAAACCATCATGAATGCACGTCCGGATCATGAAGGTGGCGCTGAGCAGCCTAGCAGCGACAATATCAAAGCTGCCGCAGAAAAAGCAGGCCTGAGTTATGTACATATTCCCGTCATCCCAAACAATATTCAATCCCATGATATTGCCACTTGTGCTGAATTTATTTTAAATGCTCCAACGCCCATATTAGGCTTCTGCAAAACAGGCATGCGTGCGACCAGTTTATTCAATGCTGCTCAGCAAACAAATAAACCTGCAACAGGCATAGGCAAACAAAACTGGTTGGTGCAAAAAATCAGTTGCTTTTTTAAAAATAAATGCCTGCTGACCAAGCTATATCGCAAAATCATAAACACTGGCGCATAAGTCAATATCCATGATTCCAATAGAGATGATCAGCGTCATTTTAGGCATTGCAATTGGCTCTGTCCTTGCATTAACTGGTGCTGGTGGGGCAATGTTGGCAATTCCACTATTGGTTTTCTTTTTACCCATTTCTATTTATCAAGCAGCGCCTATCGCTTTATTGGCAATTTTCATAGCATCTAGCATAGGCGCGATACAGGGTCTACGAAATGGCATAGTTCGATATAAGACAGCGGCGCTTATTGGCACAACTGGCATCTTTTTAGCACCTTTTGGTGTCAAATTAGCACAACACAGCACAGATACATTATTAAGCTTTATGCTCATGTGTATTTTGTTAGTCATTAGTATTACCAGCTGGTTAGAAGCAAAAAAACTCCGTATAGATAATACGCATCTGCCGCCGCCAGCTTGCATGCTCAATCCAGCCACTTCAAAATTATTTTGGACAGCACCTTGCACAAAAAAACTGATCCGCACAGGTGCGCTCACTGGGTTTCTTTCTGGCTTGTTGGGTGTTGGTGGTGGTTTTGTCATTGTGCCGAGCTTACATAAAGTCACCAACTTCAGTCATCAATCTGTAGTTGCTACCACATTAGCAGCTGTATCGCTGATTTCGGCTAGTAGCATTACAAGCCACCTGCACAGTAATAGCATCAATTGGCATATTGCGCTGCCATTTGCTACTGGCACTACGCTATCTATGCTGGTCACAAACTGGACAATTGGTCAGACAATTAGCAAGCCAGTGGCAAAACAAGGGTTTGCAATTTTGTGCCTTATTGCGGCACTTCATTTAGCAAAAGATAGGTTGATATAACCCACAATCAAGCTAGACAATTGTCCATCATAACCAAAAGACACCCATAAAAATTTATTCACTTTTAATAGATTTTATGTACTTTTAAATACATTTATTAGCTATATCATACTTTTAGCTACAAATAACTCTTATATAAGTTGAGTGACAATCGTAGCAAATGTCACATTTTTCAACCCATAGGCCGCTGTTTTAACTTGACCAAAATGCGTATTAAAGCGAAACTATCGCTTTAATATAGAACAATCCAATTCACGTTTTGTTGCGCCATCCATTCAAAAGATGGTCGCTCACGACTGCAACACGGAGAAACCCCAAAGCATGGCAACGAATCCGCAAACTCGCTTAACTGAAACAGATCCACAAGAAACGCAAGAGTGGTTGGATGCTTTGTCATCCGTCATTCAAAACGAGGGAACAGAGCGCGCTCACTTTTTGCTTGAAGCAATGATTGATCAAGCACGTCGCACTGGCAGCAATCTACCTTATAACGCAACAACTGCTTACGTTAATACCATTCCAACCCACTTACAGGCAAAACTGCCTGGCGATCCAGAAATGGAACGCCGTATTCGTGCATTGATTCGCTGGAATGCAATCATGACGGTGCTACGCGCTAACGAAAAATCGCCTGGCGTTGGTGGTCATATTGCGAGCTTTCAGTCGGCTGCCACTTTATATGATGTCGGTTTCAATCATTTCTTCCGCGCAGCGAATGAAAACTTCGGCGGTGATTGCATTTACTTCCAAGGCCACTCATCGCCAGGTGTGTATGCTCGCGCTTTCTTAGAAGGTCGCTTTACAGAAGAGCAAATGGATAACTTCCGCCAAGAAACGGGAGGCAACGGCTTATCAAGCTACCCTCACCCGTGGTTAATGCCAGATTTTTGGCAATTCCCAACCGTTTCAATGGGTATTGGTCCACTAGCTGGTATTTATCAAGCGCGTTTCTTAAAATATTTGCACAACCGCGGCATTGCTGACACCAGCGACCGCAAAGTCTGGGTATTCTGCGGTGATGGCGAGATGGATGAGCCAGAGTCACAAGGCGCGATTTCACTTGCAGCGCGTGAAGGTTTAGATAACCTCATTTTTGTCATTAACTGTAATTTACAGCGCCTTGATGGCCCTGTTCGTGGCAACGGCAAGATTATTCAAGAACTCGAATCCAATTTCCGTGGTGCGGGTTGGAATGCGATTAAGGTGGTTTGGGGCTCTTACTGGGACCCATTGCTTGCGATGGATAAAGACGGCTTACTCAAAAAACGCATGGAAGAATGTGTGGATGGCGAGTACCAAAACTTCAAACAAAAAGGTGGCGCGTATACCCGCGAGCACTTCTTTGGCAAATATCCAGAATTAAAAGAAATGGTTGCCGCCATGTCTGATAGCGACATTTGGCGCTTAAACCGTGGTGGTCACGATCCTCATAAGGTTTATGCGGCTTACCATTCTGCAGTGAATCATAAAGGCCAACCAACTGTTATTTTAGTAAAAACGGTTAAAGGTTACGGCATGGGCGATGCTGGCGAAGGTCAAAACACTACGCATCAACAGAAAAGCATGGATATTGAATCACTGAAAAAATTCCGTGATCGCTTTGACTTGCCATTAACGGATGAGCAAGTAGAAAACTTGTCTTATTACAAACCAGCAACAGACAGCCCTGAAATGAAATACATGGCTGAACGTAATGCCGCGATGGGCGGGCATGTGCCTAAACGTCGTCAAAAAGGCAACGAGTTAACCGTGCCACAGCTATCTGCATTTGAAAACATGTTAGGCGATACTGGTGAACGTGAGATTTCAACCACCATGGCATTTGTTCGCATCCTTTCAACGCTAGTACGCGACAAGGAAATCGGCAAATTCGTCGTACCGATTGTGCCTGATGAAGCGCGTACTTTTGGTATGGAAGGCATGTTCCGTCAACTCGGCATTTATTCTTCTATTGGTCAGTTGTATGAACCACAAGATTCCGACCAAGTGATGTATTACAAAGAGTCAAAAACAGGTCAAATTCTAGAAGAAGGCATTAATGAAGCAGGTGCATTCTCAAGCTGGCTAGCCGCAGCTACGTCATATAGCGTTACTGGCGCGCAAATGATTCCGTTCTACATCTACTACTCTATGTTTGGCTTCCAACGAATTGGCGACTTTGCATGGGCAGCGGGCGATAGCCGTGCGCGTGGTTTCTTATTGGGTGCAACAGCAGGACGGACCACATTAAACGGTGAAGGTTTGCAACATGAAGATGGTCATAGCCATTTGATGTCAGCGACGATCCCGAACTGCATATCTTACGACCCTACCTTTGCGTATGAATTGGCAGTGATTATCCAAGAAGGTTTACGCCGCATGGTGCAAAACCAAGAGGATGTGTATTACTACATCACACTGATGAATGAGAACTACAGCCACCCTGCTATGCCAAAAGGCTGTGAAACAGGCATTCTTAAAGGCATGTATAGCTTTAGTCAATCTAAAGCAAAAGGTGAAAAAGTTCAGCTGATGGGTAGCGGCGTGATTCTACGCGAAGTGATTGCTGCTGCTGCGTTATTAGAAAAAGACTGGGGCGTTTCGGCCGATGTCTGGAGTGTGCCAAGCTTTACTGAACTACGCCGCGAAGGTTTAGACTGTGATCGCTGGAATATGTTGAACCCTGAGAAAAAACAACGTGTTAGCTATGTTGCAGAGTGCTTAAAAGACGCCAAAGGCCCAGTGATTGCTTCTACTGATTATATGAAGAGCTTCGCAGAACAAATTCAGCGCTTTGTTCCAAACCGTTTTGTTGCGTTAGGTACCGATGGTTATGGTCGCTCTGACAGCCGCGAAGCCTTGCGTGATTTCTTTGAAGTTGATCGCCACTATGTTGTGGTGACTGCATTAAAAGCATTAAGCGATGAAGGCAAACTACCAGCGGCAAAAGTGGCCGAAGCCGTGAAGAAATATAAGCTTAATCCAAATAAACCAAACCCAACTACTATTTAATGCGTGTTTGGCTCGGAGTAAATAAATGAGTGTAAAAGATATTTTAGTACCAGATATTGGCGATTTTGATTCTGTTGATATCATTGAAGTATTAGTGTCCCCTGGCGATACGATTGCCGTTGATGATTCTTTGGTCACCGTTGAGTCTGATAAAGCCTCAATGGATATTCCATCACCAGAAGCAGGTGTCGTTAAAGAAGTGAAGGTAAAAGTAGGCGATAAAATTGCAGAAGGTCACTTAATCATCACGCTAGAAATCAGTGAGGCGACAAGCGAAGCAAAACCAGTCGAAGTTGCACCGGCACCGACCCCTGCTCCAGTTCAAGAAGCACCAAAAGCAGATATCCCAGAACCCACCCGCCCTGCACCAGAACCACCTAAACAAGTGCAACCAGCGAGCACGCCTGCACCTGTCGGCGCTCATGTGGATACCAATAGAGAAGTTAAATCTCATGCAAGCCCATCTGTGCGTAAGTTTGCACGAGAGCTAGGCGTAGACCTTAAGCTAGTGAAAGGCTCTGGTCCTAAAAATAGAATTTTGAATGAAGATGTACAAGCTTACGTTAAAGGTGAGTTAGCTAAACCACGTTCTGATAGCATGACGGCGGGCGCGGGCGCACTTAGCACGTTAGCAATGCCAGTGATTGACTTTACGAAATTTGGTGCCATCGAAACAAAACCACTATCTCGTATTAAAAAGTTATCTGGAGCAAATTTACATCGCAATTGGGTCACTGCGCCACATGTGACACAATTTGATGAAGCAGACATTACTGATTTAGAAGCTTTCCGTAAATCCATGCAAGCTGAGGCTGAAAAACGTGGTGTTAAGCTCACTATGTTGGCTTTTTTGATTAAAGCCTCGGTGAATGCGCTAAAAGCATATCCTAACTTTAATGCTTCATTGTCGCCGGATGGTGATAATTTAATCTTAAAAAGTTACTACAATGTTGGCTTTGCTTGCGATACGCCCGATGGTTTAGTCGTGCCAGTTGTGCGCGATGTACAAACCAAAGACGTGCTTGAAATCGCTGCTGATTTAATGGAACTATCAGGTAAAGCGCGTGAGCGAAAATTAAAAGTAGAAGAAATGCAAGGTGGTTGCTTCACGATTTCTAGTCTTGGCGGGATTGGTGGCACCATGTTTACGCCCATCATTAACTGCCCTGAGGTAGCGATTTTAGGCGTTTCTCGTTCTAGCATGCAGCCCGTATACAATAAAGACACTAAAGCGTTTGAACCGCGCTTAATCTTGCCATTATCACTTTCTTACGATCATCGTGTGATTGATGGTGCCGATGGTGCTCGCTTTACTAGCCACTTAAGAATGATGCTCAGCGACGTCAGAAGGCTGTTACTCTAACCCAATACAAAGGTGCTTCGGCACCTTTTTTATTCACTATCGCTGCCATGACCAAAATTAATAGCTTTTTACCAATTAGTCAGCCAACGGCAACAATTTTAATTTTGGGCAGCATTCCTGGTGTCGCCTCAATCAATGCAAATCAATACTATGCGCATCCCCGTAATGCTTTCTGGCCCATCATAGGCAACCTGTTTAATTTTGATGCTTCTTTACCTTATCAAGCACGTATTCAGGCGCTGAAGCAAGCGAATGTTGCCGTATGGGATGTTTTACAAAGTTGTAACCGCTCGGGCAGTTTAGATAGTGCGATTCAAGCAGACACACGTACTCCTAATGATTTCGCGACTTTTTTTAATCATCATCAACACATTCGATTAATCGCATTTAACGGGCAAGAAGCAGAGAAGTCATTTAAGAAGTATGTAATAAACAAAGTAGACCTCCCTGAGCTTAATTATATTAGACTCCCTTCAACCAGCCCCGCACACACCCTATCACTTGAGAAAAAAATTTCTGCTTGGCGCTCAATTCTCACTTAAAACAGCACAATTTGAGACGTCGATAAATAAACAATTATCTCAATTAGTTACAACAGATGCGTGGAATTAAACACCTTCCGTCCTAAATCAATAATTAAAATAATTTCTAAATGACGGCTTTGGGGACAAAGCAGACATACAAATTTCTCTCTTAAACTAGCTTTTCGACCCTGAGCGGTCATTTGTTCGAGCCTAGAATGGTTCTCCAGTTCGGATAAAAGTGAGAACTGGCTGTTGTTATTATCAACGAACCTCAAATAAAGACCCATAAAAACAATTAGAATGCCTAATTAGTTAATGCACTAAATAATTGTACACAAATAAATATTGTGATATAAAAACGACTGATGAACGAATTATCTCATCACAACCTATTAAATCTTAATTAACACTATTTATAACTATGTTAGGGGGCAGTAATGAACTTATCTAAAATACACAAATTTCAGCATACAGTTATTGCGTTTGCTGGAATTATTTTTCTATTATTTACCTATGCGAAAACTGCAATAGCTGAAGAAGAGAGCTTATATGAGCGCCTTGGTGGAACTTACAATATCGCTCAAACAGTAGACCATCTTGTAGATTTGATTTACATCAACAAAGGATTAAACGCAAACCCAATGTTAAAAGCAGTGCATGACAGAGAAGAAACTAAGGCTGGTTTCAAAGTCATGCTAACTAACTGGGTGGTACAAGAAACAGGCGGGCCTAAAATCTATCAACCCGATCCATTTGGACGCGGTAAATCAATGAAAGACAGTCACCCACATCTTAACATCAGTGATCGAGAGTTTGATATTATCAAAACACTATGCTTAGCGACTTTCTATCATTTTAATGTTGGTAACCATGAGATTGATCAACTAATGGATGACTTAGAAAGTTATCGTAAAGTTATCGTAACCAGAAAAGATGAAAAACCATTTACATCAAGACTCAAAAGGGATGGTGTTGAATACCGTACTAAGTAATTAATTATTACGAGATTACAAAAAGAGGCCAAAATATTGTTGGCCTTTTTTACTTATGCCGCTTGTGCCTTCTTAGCGCTTTCTGCCATTGTTTCAGTTAGTCGATGTAAGGATTCTCTCAAGCGAATAAACTCTTCATCACACAGGCCTGTTTGGCACTCCACGTTTTGCTGTGCTTTTGCGACCTGATCTTTAAGACTCTTACCAATATCGGTCAGTTTAATTTCAACAATTCGCTCATCTATGCTGCTGCGTGAACGCTCAATAAATCCTGCAGATTCTAATCTTTTTAGCATTGGCGTTAAAGTTGCAGAATTTAATTCCAGACGCTGTGCTATCGAATTTACACTTGTGCCATCTGATTCCCATAATACGAGCATCACTAAATACTGTGTATAGGTCAGCCCAGTATTCTCAAGTGCATTTCTATAAGCTCTTGTTAGGGCATGCGAGGCGGCGTAAAGCGCGAAGCATAGCTGATGATCTAATTTAAGATTTTCATATTCATTCATTTCAAGTACCCGTAAAGTTTGGTTAGAGTTTAACCCATATTAGGCGGTAAGTTAATGATTAGTGAACTAAAAGTAATCTCGTTAATTATCTACCTCACATTTTACGTTTTAACTTAAGGAATTAGAAAAGTATTAGATAAAAAGACTCAATGTAAACAGATATTGCTCGCCATTTTAGACACGAACCAATTGGAATAACTAACAGCTAATGTCCAAAGTAGCAGTTCAGTGATTAATTCTGAACTTCCGCTTTGGGGATTCATAACTAATACAAATCAGCACAACATGTATTATAAAGTTGTGCTGAATTACATCAAACTTCTGTCTCCTCTGCCAATTCCAAAGCATCATCTACTTCTACGCCAAGGTATCGAACTGTACTA
>JBFJJY010000061.1:0-8151 GCA_041612055.1 Methylophilaceae bacterium
CGCGACAGGGCCAAGTAGCAAGCCAACCGCAATTGGTACTGCAACAGGTAATAATGATGGCAACATCATTTCTTTAATAGCTGCAGTGGTGAGCATATCAACTGCTTTGCCATACTGTGGTTTGCCAGTGCCTTCCATAATGCCTGGAATGTCGCGGAACTGACGACGCACCTCTTCAACAACAGCACCTGCTGCGCGACCGACGGCTTCCATTGCCATCGCAGCAAATAAGAATGGAATTAAACCACCAATAAATAAACCAATAATCACCATTGGATCACTTAAGTCAAAGCTTGCCACAATGCCCGCAGACTCTAGTTTGTGGGTGTAGTCTGCAAATAAGACCAATGCAGCTAACCCAGCAGAACCAATCGCATAGCCTTTGGTAACCGCTTTTGTGGTGTTGCCAACCGCATCTAATGGATCTGTCACATCGCGTACGCTACTTGGCAGTTCTGCCATTTCAGCAATACCGCCTGCATTATCGGTAATAGGGCCATAAGCATCTAATGCCACAACAATACCAGCCATACTTAACATGGAAGTGGCTGCAATGGCGACGCCATATAGTCCGCCTAAGTGGAATGATGTCCAAATCGCTAGACAAACTGAAAGTACAGGCCAAGCGGTTGATTTCATTGAAATACCAATGCCAGCAATAATGTTAGTGGCATGACCTGTGGTTGACGCTTGTGCAACATGTCTAACAGGTGCGTATTCGGTTCCTGTGTAGTACTCGGTAATCCATACCAATAGACCTGTTAGTACCAAACCAACTGCGCAAGCGCCAAATAAAGCGTTTGCAGTAACAGTTTTAGTGTCGATCATAATGCCATCTGGGAACATTTGCATCGTCACAAAATAGAATGCAACGAGCGATAATACGCCAGCGACCGCCAAGCCTTTATATAAAGCAGGCATGACATTTTTCATGGTGGGTTTGGCTTTTACAAAAAAGCAACCAATGATAGAGGCCACAATAGAAACCGCGCCTAGCATCAATGGATATAACACACCATTCGAGCCGCTGTTGTGCACAACTAAACCGCCTAGCACCATGGTTGCAATCAAAGTAACAGCATAAGTCTCAAACAAGTCAGCAGCCATCCCTGCACAGTCGCCGACATTATCGCCAACGTTGTCAGCAATCACTGCTGGGTTGCGCGGATCATCCTCTGGAATACCCGCTTCTACTTTGCCAACTAAGTCAGCGCCGACATCAGCGCCTTTAGTAAAAATACCGCCACCCAATCGTGCAAAAATTGAAATAAGAGAAGAGCCAAAAGCCAAGCCAATTAGTGGATTTAGGGTTTCAGCATTTTCCGCGCCTAAAAACCAATAAAAACCAGCAACGCCTAATAAGCCGAGTCCAACAACCAGCATGCCAGTAATCGCACCACCTTTGAAAGCAACGTCCATTGCGGGCACAATGCCATTGGTTGCTGCTTGCGCTGTACGAACATTGGCTTTGACTGAAACATTCATTCCAATAAAGCCGCATGCGCCTGATAGCACTGCGCCGAGTACAAACCCAATAGCCGTTGTCATATCTAATAAAAGGGCAATTGCGATAGCCAGCAAAACACCGACAATTGCAATCGTTTTATATTGACGTGCCAGATAGGCGGCAGCACCCTGTTGAATCGCACCTGCAATTTCCTGCATACGGGCATTGCCAGCGGGAAGACTAGAAATCCATTTACTCATGACTAAACCATATAGCACTGCTAAAACTGCGGCAGCTATGGCGATTATTATTGCAATTGACATAACTTCTCCTAATTTTCTAATGCATCTTAACTATAATTATTGGTAATTTGAATTGTGCAAACGCGATTACAAAAGATGTAAATAATTTGTAACAGCTGAGGCATTATGGCATTAATAAGTCATTGGAACAATACCTGCGGGCGCAAATGGATTTAATTTAAAATTAATAATTAAATCAATAGGTTATTAAGGATTTTGAGGTTGAAGTGTATTTAAATCAGGTAACAGGAAATATGACAAGATTAGGCATTGTCAGCTAACTTATTCAGTTTATCCGCCAGAGCAGAGTCGCCAAGCTCAAGCGCTAACTTTCTTAATGTGGTTGCCGCGCCACTAGATATCGTGCGAGGCTTTGGTTTTACACGCTTTTGTTCAGATTTTACTTGCACTTTTACCTTAATTCCAGTAACTTTACACTGCTTATAAAGCGGGTCTTCTTTTTGCAAATTTTGTAATTGAGTCAATAAGCTAGCGCTGGTTAATTTGATTTTTGTGGCGACGCCACTATTGTGCGCAGAGATGGTAAGCAATCCGTCATTTAAACTGCTTACAGAGCTAGATTGACTAATGGCTATTGGCGCTATCGCCTGCCAAAATTGTTGAAGACTAAGGTGTGCATCTGTTTGTGCAACCAATCGATTAAAATGGTTGTCAGATTCGCTTTTATTTTTATTAAGTAATGCATTAATTTTTTGCATGCGTTTATTTTAAAGAATATCGAATTTATATACGATGAATATTATCCTAGTTTCTAACAATATGACAAAGCCCAGAAGCTTGTCAGGCATGCATGTTGCCATGCTGTTAATCGGTTTTTTTATATTAGCCAGTTTATTGACCGCTTTTGTGATTGCCGAAAAAAGCAATATCAAGCGTCAAGTTGTTAAAGTCATGTCTCCTGCCCAGTTAGAAAAATCAATCAGCTCGTCTCAAATGCATTTAGATGCTTACGCTAAACAAATCGGTGAATTGCAAGCGCGTATTATGCGCTTAGACGCGCAAAACAAACGATTAGTAAAATTGGCGGGCATTGGTACGGATAAAAAAGTAGCAGAAAAAGCTAAAGATATCGATCTTAAACCCGTGGATGGTTTGGTCGCCCCAGGCGTTGGCGGCCCATTAGTGAATGCAACACCAATGACAGAGCCTGATTTGCAAGCCGCCATTGCAGAGCTTGCTGCAGCCGTTGGTAATCGAGACGAATACATGAACTATGTTGAAGCTGATGTGCTTCAAAATAGTGTTTTAAAGGATATGCTACCTAACTCTAAACCAGTCAGTGTCGCTTACCGCTCTTCAAGTTATGGTTGGCGCATTGACCCTTTTAATGGCAATAGAGCTTTCCATGAAGGTTTAGATTTTACTGCGCCTACTGGTACTAAAATCAGAGCGGCTGGCGATGGTATTGTGATTGCCGCTGTTCATACGCCAGCTTATGGCAATTTGGTGAAGCTCAATCATGGCGCAGGGTTAGAAACACGATATGCGCATGCATCAAAGCTACTCGTTAAAAATGGTGATCGTGTTGTTAAAGGGCAAGTCATCGCCTTAGTTGGCAGCACAGGACGCTCGACAGGACCACACTTGCATTATGAAATTCGCTTAAATGGAAGTCCACTAGATCCGAGAAAATATCTAACAAGTAATTAAAATTAGTTTTGATTACGCTTGAATTAACAATTATTATCCCCAACTTAACTAAATTCTAATCTAACTTTTGAGGTTTCCGCACGTTCGGAAAATCGGTGTCATTTCATGTTATCTAAGATCTTCAAAAAAATAGTCGGCAGTCGTAACGATAGGCTAGTCAAAAACTATACCCAAATTGCTAAAAAAATCGGTGAACTAGAGCCTAGTATGCAAGCTTTATCAGACGAGGCGTTACGTGCAAAAACGGCTGAATTTAAGCAGCGCTTTAGCGATGGCGAATCATTAGATCAACTACTACCAGAAGCGTTTGCTGTTGTGCGAGAAGGAAGTGTACGTGCATTAGGCATGCGCCACTTTGATGTGCAGCTTATCGGCGGCATGGTATTAAATGCCGGCAAAATTGCTGAGATGCGTACGGGTGAAGGTAAAACGTTAGTAGCGACATTGCCGGTTTACTTAAATGCATTGACAGGTAAAGGCGTGCATGTGGTAACAGTCAACGACTATTTGGCTAAACGCGACGCTGAGTGGATGGGTAAGCTTTATAACTTCTTGGGTTTGACTGTGGGTATTAATTTATCGCAGATGAAAGCAGAGGCCAAGCAAGCCGCTTACGCTGCTGATATTACTTATGGTACGAACAATGAATTTGGGTTTGATTATCTGCGTGACAATATGGTGTTTAGTGCAGAGCAACGTTCACAACGCACTTTAAGTTATGCCTTAGTCGATGAGGTTGACTCGATTCTGATTGATGAAGCGCGTACACCATTGATTATTTCAGGCCAAGCCGAAAGCGATGTAGATTCATATATCCAAATTAATGCAGTTGCTAAAAAGTTAGTGAAGCAAGAAACTGAGGACGGCCCTGGCGATTTTTGGGTAGATGAAAAAGGTCAATCCGTTAATTTTTCAGAAATTGGCCATGAGCATGCCGAAGCCTATTTAGAAGAGGCAGGTTTATTGCCAGCAGGCTCAAGTCTATATGAAGCGGCTAACATTGGTTTAGTCCATCACTTAAATGCAGCGTTACGTGCAATCAATTTATTCCACCGTGATCAGCATTATGTTGTTCGTGATAATGAGATTGTCATTGTTGATGAGTTCTCAGGTCGTATGATGCCAGGTCGCCGTTGGTCAGATGGCTTGCATCAAGCAGTTGAAGCAAAAGAAGGTGTTGAGATTCAAAAAGAGAACCAAACCTTGGCTTCAATTACCTTCCAAAATTACTTCCGCATGTATGAGAAGTTAAGTGGTATGACGGGTACAGCCGACACCGAGGCATACGAATTTAATCAGATTTATGGTTTAGAAACAGTAGTGATTCCAACCCATCGTCCAATGCAGCGTAAAGATGCAATGGATAAAGTGTATCGCACAGCAGCAGAAAAATATAATGCGGTAATTGAAGATATTAAAGAATGTCAAAAACGCGGCCAGCCTGTGTTAGTTGGTACAACGTCTATTGAAAACTCGGAAATTATTTCTAAAGCATTAACAGCAGCTAAATTGGATCACCAAGTATTAAATGCGAAACAGCATGAGCGCGAAGCGCATATTATTACGCAGGCAGGCCAACCGAGCATGATTACCATCGCAACCAATATGGCAGGCCGTGGTACTGATATTGTGTTGGGTGGCAATCCTGAACCAGAAATTCATGCAGTCGAGCAAGATGAGAAACTGACGGATGCTGAGAAGGCAAGCAAAATTGCAGAAATCAAAGCTACAGCAGAAAAACGACATGAGCAAGTACTAGCTGCAGGTGGGTTACATATTATTGGTACTGAGCGACATGAGTCGCGTCGCGTTGATAACCAATTGCGTGGTCGTTCAGGTCGTCAAGGTGATCCAGGATCCAGTCGTTTTTACTTATGTTTAGAAGATCAGCTATTACGTATTTTTTCTGGTGATCGTGTAGCGGCCATCATGGAACGCTTAAAAATGCCAGAAGGTGAAGCGATCGAACATGCGATGGTCACACGTGCGATTGAAAATGCGCAGCGCAAAGTAGAAGGTCGCAACTTTGATATTCGTAAACAATTGTTAGAGTTTGACGATGTATCAAACGATCAGCGTAAAGTCATTTATGAACAACGCAATGAATTATTAGAAGCAACCGATATTGGAGAAACCATCAAAGCGATGCGCTATGATGTTTTGACCGATTTAATCTCGACTTATATTCCACCTGGCAGTGTCGAAGAGTTGTGGCAAATTCCTGAACTGGAAAAGGCAATTGAAGCTGAAACGGGTTTAGATTTACCGATTGCGGAGTGGTTAGAAGAGAATCCAGATTTACATGAGGAAACTTTACGCGAACGTGTTATCGAAGCGGCTGATGCTGCTTATCTTGAGAAGGAAGCACTAGCAAGCCCTGAAAATATGCGTCAATTTGAGCGTTCAGTTATGTTGCAAAGTCTAGACAACCACTGGCGTGAGCATTTATCAGCACTTGATCATTTACGTCAAGGCATTCATTTGCGTTCTTATGCACAAAAGAATCCTAAGCAAGAATATAAGCGGGAAGCGTTCGAGTTGTTTGCGGGCTTACTTAATACCATTAAATCAGAAGTGACTAAAGTGACCATGTTGGTTCAAATAAAGACACGTGAGGACGTGAATGCGGTAGAACCACCTGAAGCCGTTGAAAATGTACAGTATCAACATGCTGATTATAAGGAAGCATTGGACAACGACGAAAGTGAACAGCAACTACCTGAAGGTGGACAGCCAGTTGTGCGTGAAGGCGTGAAAGTTGGTCGTAATGACCCTTGTCCATGTGGTTCTGGCAAGAAGTATAAACAGTGCCACGGCGCGTTAAGTTAGGCTTTATAAGATGACAGACTCTACTGAAATCCCTTCACCCTGTATTGGCGTTTGTGTTGTTGATGAGCGCAATGCGCTTTGTCAAGGCTGTTTCCGTACCTTGGATGAAATCCAAGATTGGTGGGATTTGAATAATGAACAAAAACGAAAAGTTGTAGAAGAAGCTAGCCAACGTGCAACTGCTCTGTTTGATTAACATAGGCCAATAAAAAAAACAGCTTAGGCTGGTTTTTTATTGCTTACTCAAAGGCTTGAAAATGTCGACATTTAATGTTAACGGCTTACCTAACCATCTCGCATCAATTGTATGTGCTGCTAGCTCATCATTCTGGACTGGATGAATCAACACAGTCAATTCTTCTCTGTATTTCTCCATTGCTATCATCGCCTTATCTAAAACAATAGCAGGGATATGCATTTCAAACATCGGTTTAGGGTGCGGTCCAACCAACATTGGAATCAGTTTTCCAACATAAGTCAGTTGTGGTATTGCTTTTATTATAGCCAGCCGAGCTTGCTCTGCTAATGTGCGTTGCTCAAGCTCAAAGTAAATATGCGCATGATAAGCGGTAATCATGATTTTTCTACAATGGTTTTTCCAATAGGAAAAACGGCTAACTCTGCTAATTTTAAATGCTGTAAACCAAATGGGATACCGATTATCGTGATAAAACAAGCCAGTGCTGAAATGAGATGGCCAATTGCCAACCACCATCCAGCTAAGATAAACCAAATGACATTACCCAGAACACCAAGCGCACCAGTGCCGATATCTTCTTTCTTTGATAGCTCATTGCGCGCAATCGCTTTTTTACCAAAAGGAAAGAATGAGAACTGACCAATCACAAAACAAGCTTTTGCCCATGGGATGCCAACAATGGTCATTAATGCAATAATCCCAGTTAGCCACCATGCTAGGCCCATCAATACACCACCTAAAATAAACCATACAATATTGCCGAGTGTGCGCATAATAAATCCATGTCGTGATAAAGACGATAGTATAAAGTAAGATGAAGCTTTTCTCATGCAGACGGAATAGTTAGCGGTTTTATGGCAAAACAGCGCAAAATCATACACGTGGATATGGATGCTTTTTTTGCATCGGTAGAGCAACGTGACCAACCTGAATATCAAGGAAAGCCACTCATTGTTGGCGGACAACCCAATAGCCGTGGTGTGGTTGCTGCCTGTAGTTATGAAGCACGCCAGTTTGGTATTCATTCTGCTATGCCTTGTTCTCGTGCTTATCGTTTATGTCCACAAGCGATTTTTGTTCCACCACGATTTGAAGCGTATCGAGAAGTGTCTCATCAACTCCGCGAAATCTTTTGGCAATATGCCTCGCAAGTCGAGCCACTATCACTAGATGAAGCTTATTTAGATGTGACATACACGGCAGATTTTGATGGCTCAGCCACACGCATTGCACAAGCCATTAAAGCAGAAATTTTAGCCAAAACTAAACTCACAGCATCAGCAGGCGTTTCCTATAATAAATTGCTTGCCAAGATAGCTTCTGATATGGATAAACCTAACGGACTTTACGTAATTAAACCCGAGCAAGGTTTGGATTTTGTTGCGCGTTTGCCGATTGGAAAATTCCATGGCATCGGTCCCGCAACAGAAAAGAAAATGCAAAAGTTGGGCATTAAAACTGGCGCAGATTTAAGACAAAAAACAATGGTGCAATTGGTCGAAAAATTTGGCAAATCTGGGCAATATTATTACAACATTGCACGTGCCATTGATTTGCGACCTGTGCGCAGTATAAGAGTGATAAAGTCCTTAGGCAAAGAAACGACATTCGCCGAAGATATTGTATCCATTGAGGTCTTAACAAAAACGCTCAATGATTTGGCTGATCAAGTGGTTATTCAATTATCTAAACAAGAGCTAGAA
>JBFJJY010000062.1:0-8148 GCA_041612055.1 Methylophilaceae bacterium
AGCTTATTCCATTGGTGATTCATAATGCATTAAACGGTAAAGATTTGCCTATTTATGGTAATGGTAGCAATGTACGCGATTGGTTATATGTAGAGGATCATTGTAGCGCGATACGCCGTGTGCTTGAAGCTGGAATGGTTGGTGAAACCTACAATATTGGTGGTTGGAATGAGATGACCAATCTTGAGGTTGTGCATACCTTATGTGATATTCTGGACCAAGAAAAGCCAAAAGCAGCTGGCAGTTATCGCGATCAAATTACTTATGTGCAAGATAGGCCTGGACATGACCAGCGTTATGCCATTGATGCAACAAAAATTGAACGTGAATTAGGCTGGAAACCAGCTGAAACGTTCGAATCAGGCATACAAAAAACAGTGCAATGGTATTTGGAGCATCAGGACTGGGTCGCACATGTCGCCAGCGGCGAATACAAAAAATGGATAGGCGACAATTATCAAGCCAGGGAGAAAGCATAATGGCAACAAAAGGCATTATTCTCGCTGGCGGCTCTGGCACACGACTCTACCCAGTGACAGAGGTTGTTTCTAAACAATTATTACCTGTCTACGATAAACCTATGATTTACTATCCCTTGTCTGCGCTCATGCTTGGCGGGATTCGAGAAGTGCTAGTCATTTCAACACCGCAAGATACCCCAAGGTTTCAAAGCTTGTTAGGCGATGGTAGTCAATGGGGAATGGCGATTAGCTATACCGTACAACCTTCACCAGATGGGTTGGCGCAGGCATTTATTTTAGGCGAAAACTTTATTGGAGATGACGCATGCGCATTGGTGTTAGGTGACAATATTTTTTATGGTCACGAACTCGCGCAAATGACACAAAAGGCAGCTCAACGAGCAAATGGAGCAACTGTGTTTGCTTATCCAGTCCATGACCCAGAACGTTACGGCGTGGTTGAGTTTGACGAGAATGGCGCTGCTATCAGCTTGGAAGAAAAGCCAGCAAAGCCAAAATCACGTTATGCGGTGACAGGTTTATATTTTTACGACAATGCTGTGGTAGAAATGGCTAAAAATCTGAAGCCATCAGCACGTGGAGAGTTGGAAATTACCGATTTAAATCGACTTTATCTTGAAGCAGGCACTTTGCAAGTTGAAGTGATGGGCAGGGGCATGGCTTGGCTCGATACGGGCACACATGATTCACTACTTGAAGCTGGAAGCTTTATTCAAACCATCGAAAAGCGTCAAGGACTAAAAGTAGCTTGTCCGGAAGAGATTGCCTACCGCATGGGCTTTATTGATGAGGCGCAAGTCAGAAGGTTAGCAAAAAAATATGCAAAAAATGGTTACGGCCAGTATTTGCGTCAAATGTTAGAAGAACGGGTTTTTTAGATGCAAGCAATTAAAACAAGCATTCCTGACGTCGTCATTTTTGAACCCAAGGTGTTTGGGGATGAGCGTGGTTTTTTCTATGAAAGCTATAATGCCAAAGTGTTTGAGCAGGCGACTGGATTAAACATCAATTTCGTACAAGACAACCATTCAAAATCAGCTAAACATGTGTTGCGTGGCTTGCATTATCAAACCAAGCATACACAAGGCAAGTTGGTGCGTGTGACACAAGGGGAAGTGTTTGATGTGGCTGTCGATTTGCGGCAATCATCGCAGACATTTGGGCAATGGGTAGGCGAGCGACTATCTGCTGAGAATAAGCGCATGCTGTGGGTGCCAGCAGGTTTTGCCCATGGTTTTTTAGTATTGTCAGAAACAGCCGAATTTTTATACAAAACAACGGATTTTTACTCACCTGAGCACGAAGTTAGTATTCGTTGGAATGATCCAGAGATTGGGATTGAATGGCCTTTAGAGAGTGAGCCATCTCTTTCAGGAAAAGATAGTGCTGCCATGGCTTTTTCTGTTGCCCCTAAATTTGAATAAAGTCTGTTAAATAATGCAACCCAAACGAATTTTATTAACTGGCATCCATGGTCAGGTTGGACATGCTTTACTACCACAATTATCTGATTATGATGTTGTTGGGCTTTCACGTGATGCGCTAGATTTAACCAATACCGATGCGATTAGACAAACTATTCTCGATATTAAGCCAGATTTGATTATCAATCCTGCGGCATATACTGCGGTTGATAAAGCAGAATCAGAACCTGATTTAGCGCATGCAATTAATGCGACAGCACCGCAAATCATGGCAAAAGCAGCAGCGGAATTAGGTAGCGCACTGATTCATTTTTCGACAGATTATGTTTACGATGGTCTTAAACAATCGCCTTATATCGAAACGGATACGGTTAACCCAAAAAGCGTTTATGGACTAAGTAAACTTGCTGGTGAAGAGGCCATTAGGGCTGTTGGATTGCCCCATCTTATCTTGCGGACTAGTTGGGTGTATGGCGCTTATGGCAAAAACTTTCTTCAAACAATCTTAAGATTAGCCCGTGAGCGTGATCAATTAGGTATCGTAGCGGATCAAATTGGCGCGCCAACATCCAGCATGAGCATTGCCAAGGCGGTAGCGCAACTGGTAGCGCAATGGGATGGAAAGCAAAGTGGTGTTTATCATTTTACTAACACTGGCAACACATCATGGCATGGGTTTGCATGCGAGATTGTTCAGCAATATAACTTTTTAAATCAACAGCCTCCGTTAAAAGTTGACGTCCAAGCGATTAAACCGTTAACAACAGCGGACTATCCAACATCTGCATCAAGGCCAGCAAATTCTTGTTTGGATAATCGTAAATTACAACAGGATTTTGGAATTGCATTACCTAGGTGGCAGGCCGGTTTACAAGCCGTGATGCGCGATTTGTGATTTAAGCAGACGCATCAGCCCAACTATTGGGTGTCTCGAATAACCTTACGCGAACCAACTTTAAGTGATTGCCGTAAGTATCTTGATATTGATTTTTTAAGATTCTAAAGGCTTCAGCGGCCATATTTTCTGCAGTCGGAACAGTGTCAAAAATAACCGTTTTATGATTGGGAAGTGTGTTTAGAAAATTTAGGATAACGTGGTCGTTTTTATAAACTAAAAAAGCATGATCCCAAACATCAACAACACTTTCACGCGCGATGCGCTTAACATCAGAAAAATCCATGACCATACCGTCTTCTGAGGTTTGTTCATTTTTGATAATATCGCCGCCCAAAGTGATTTCAATAACATAACGATGCCCATGCAGATTACGGCATTGGCTCTTGTGGTTGGGAATACGATGACCCGCATCAAATTCTAAACGTGTGGTAATTTCCATGTTTTGTGAGTCTTTCTTTTGCGATGAGCGCTATGCATAAAATTTGAATTATAGCATCTCAACTCAATGCGCTTGTGCCCAAGCGATAAATGTTTCATAAGGTAATGCTTCTGCATAAACATAACCTTGGCACTTATCAATTTTTAGCTTTTGTAATATGCGCAAACATGCTTCATCCTCAACCCCTTCAGCAACGACCGCTTTACCTAAACTCTTCCCTAACATAGCAATAGACTGCACAATTTCATAATCCTCTTGCGAATGAGGCATATTTTTAATAAACGATTGATCAATTTTGAGCATGTCAATCGGCAGGGAGCGCAAGCGTGCGAGTGAAGATAAGCCAGTACCAAAATCATCTAAAGCGAACTTAAAACCCAATATAGATAGCGCTTTAATAACGGCAGAGGATTGCTCATTTTCTTCCAGGATGCCATTCTCATTGATTTCCAGAATGATATTTTTAGGGTCTAACTGCCACAAAGATAATGCATTGGAGAATAAAGCAGGGAGTTCTGCATCATGTAAATCCTCAGCACGTAGGTTAAGGGATAAATAAAGGTTAAGCTGATGCATGGTTTTTAGCTCATGCGCATAACGACAGGTCGTGTTAATTAGCCAGCGGGTGAAAATTTTGCCTTTGCTTGCATTGTTTAATACCTCTACGATAATATTTGGCGCGAGTGGCGCTCCAGTTCGATCAGTCCAACGTAAAAGAACTTCAGCGCCAACACACTTTGTACTTTTTAAGCTGACAATGGGTTGTAAACTCAAGGTTAGATTGTTCCGATCAAAGGCATCCAATATCTTGGTTTCTACAATCATTTGATCTTGAATGATTTTTTCAAGCTCATCGCTATAAACACAATAGGGTTTTTGCGTATTGATGGCGTGTTCTAGTGCTGATTTAGTTTGTCGAAAAAGTGCATCAGCAGTTAATTGATTGGTGTTGGCGTGAGAGTAGCCAATAAATGGTCTCACTAAAATAGATTGTTTATTAATAAAGACGACATCTTCAAAAGCTCTAAATATTTTTGCAATCAGTATATTAATATCCGTGATGTTTTTGATTTGTGTTATTAGCAAGTCAAACTTATAGTCACCATTAAAAAATAGTTCATGATTGATGCCGATATTCTTCTGCAAAATTTGTGCTAGTTGTTTGTTTAAATCTTGCGAAGTTGATTTTGGCAATAAGAAAGCATTGCTTTCAATTTGAAACTGAAACGAAAGTAGCGAAATTATTTGGTCGCTATCTGATTGATTAAAAATAGTATTTAATCTTAACTCTAATTGGTGCGCATGCGGCAGGTGGCTGTTTTCATCATAGTTGACCGCGTTATCTAAAGTCACTGAGTGATACTGATTAATCGATTCAATAAAAAGATGATGGATGAACAGATGAAATTTTGTTGATTGTGAAAAAACAGTCAATCTGTTTAAGCGAAAGCAATTAAGGATATTGAGAATTTGATCTATTTCTACTTGATGATGAAAGGCGTTTAACGATAAAGAAATGATTTGATTCAACTGTGTGGTAAAGCTGGTAGCAGTGGTTGTTGAGGGCCAGTTTTTTATCGCTTGACATAAATCTGATAGAAATGGACTTTCTTGATATTTATTTTGTAGTAGTGATAAGGCTTTTTTGTCTGAACGCAGTTTAGAAAAGACTGTTTGCGGTTTTAACTGGTGTTGTTCAAGTTTCTCTAATAGATACGCTGCCGTGTAGTTTATTGTTAATTCACCTGCTTTATGGATAGTTTCTGGCATGATAGGCAACTAAGTTAAATGTAAAACTCATTCGGATTAAGCCCATAACTATCAGCTGGAATACCTTTATTAATACGATAAATTTCACCATTAGGTGCGATTGGCTGGTAAATAAGGTCTAACACAATAGGTGAACTGTAACGCTGTTTATTCTGGTCGAGCAATAGCATGATGCGTGGCATCAAACGGCGAACTTGATTTTGTTGAATCACAACAGCCACCTCTCCAGTATTTAATTCAACTAAAGAACTGACAGGGTAAATGCCCATAAATTGGATTAACTGATTAATAATTTCACTTGAAAATTGCTCGCCACTCAGGGCATGAATTTGATCTAATGCTTGTTGGTGATGAGCACCTTCGGCATAACTTCTATGATTCGTCATTGCGCAGTAGGTATCGATTAGCCCTGTTGATTGAGACAACAAGCTCAACTGATTGCCTTTGAGTTTTGATGGATAACCACTGCCATTAAAACGCTCGTGATGCTCCGCCACAAGCTGTAATACTTTCGGTGGAATGTTGGGCGTTCTTTCTAAAATAACTAAGCTTTCATCAACATGTGTTTGTGCATGCTCATATTCTTCAGGGCTTAATTTACCTTTTTTTAATAACACATCTGATGATATTTTAGCTTTCCCAATATCTTGTAATAAGCCGGCAAAACCAGCCAATTTCACTTGATCTTTTGGTAGCGCTAAAAAGTTAGCAAACGCCATTAATGTCACCGATACATTTAATGCTAAGTTATACGAGTGACCATCTGCTTTTTTGAGTTTTGCTAGCCATAATAATGCATCCGGTGTTCGACCAATACTCTCAACCATATTATCTAGTACATCACTGACGCTGCTGATGTCCATATGATGGTCGTTAGCAACAGCATCAAATAAGTCGCGTGTCACGATTTCAGATTGTTCGAAAACAGGGTAAATGACCGCCATTTCCTCTTCAACAGATGGCTCAGACTCATAAATAATTAGCTCATCATTACTGAGGTCATGCTGGACAGCTTCTTGTTCTGTTTTGACAGTTGATGCTTTTAATTTCTCTCGATTAAACAGGCCTGCCACAAAATGACTGACCTGATTGACGATGCCCGCACTTTCTTGCTTTGTACCAGCAGCAGAATAGGGCATTTGAGTTGTGTTTTGTGAATCAAGACGGGGCTTAACTGCTTTATCTGATACTCGACTTGTATCATATTGAGTGGTATTTGACGGTGCTTGATAGTTTCTTATTTCACGCAGAATATCGATAAAGGATACTTTTTCACCATGTCTTACTTTGTTTAAAACAGGATTTTTTTTGCTATCAAGCTCTTTTGTTATGACAACTCTGATTGATGAACGCTGTGGTGAAGCGTTTTTTGTCGTCTTCACTTCTGCAAATTGATCACCAATGGACCTTGTTCTGTCGATATAAACATAAGCACAGGTCGCGGCCATTTTTTCGAGGTCAGCTTGATCTTCTAAAATAAAGCCTTGGAGCATGAAGTCAGATTCTATCCACGGCTTATCCAGCTTGGTGACAAACATCCCAAGGGCTAATTGATTCGCTAATATCTTTTCATTCTTAATATCAACCATAATCACTGTTTAATGCTTCAATATGTGCGTGCGCACTCTCTGCTAATGATGGTAAATGATATCCACCTTCCAAAGAAGAGATAATGCGATGATGATAACAATTCTTTACAATTTCTTTGACTGCATTCGTTATCCAAACATAGTCGTGTTTTGTTAAAGCTAAGTCTGCTAATGGTTCATTAATATGGGCGTCAAATCCAGCAGATATAAAAATAATATCAGGTTTAAACTGCATTAACGCGGGTTTGAATTTTTCTTCAAAGATGCTTTTGAATGCTGTTCCATCACTTTTGGCAGCTAAAGGCGCATTTAATATATGATCGCTAACAGTTTCAGCGCCAACATGAGGATAAAAGGGGTGCTGGAAGGTAGAGCACAGCATCACATTGGGATTATTTTTAAAGATGTCTTCTGTGCCATCACCATGATGAACATCAAAATCAATAATAGCTGCGCGTTTTAACTGGTATTTTTCTAAAGCGTAGGCGACGCCAATCGCGACATGATTAAAAATACAAAAACCAGCGCTGTTTGCACGTCCTGCATGATGCCCTGGTGGACGAATACAGCAAAAAGCATTATCGACTTCTTTTTGCATCACTAAATCCACCGCTTGTAAAACTGCACCACTTGCATGTAATGTCGCTTCTAAACTCATCGGTCCCATCGCTGTATCGCTATCTAGCCTCACTAGGCCAGCTTTAGGCGATAAAGCAAAAATACGGTCAACATAAGCTTGATCGTGCACGCGCAACAAAGCTTGTTTGCTTGCTTTGGGCGCATCATAAAAAGAGAGTTTTTTTGATAAATCTGAGGAAAGTACGGCATTTTTTATCGCAGTGATACGTGCAGGAGATTCTGGATGACTACCATCCATCATATGCAATAGTGTATCTGGGTGAGAAATAAATGCAGTTTTTGGCACGATATCTCTAGTGGTCTTATTAATTAGTTAAAAGCTCCAGTGATAGTTCCCTATAAAAGGCCATTCTGACTGGATTGATTTTACCTTCTTGTACTGCTTGATTAACGGCACAATCTGGCTCAACTTGATGCTTGCAATCATTAAAACGACAATGGCCTAGATAAGGCTTAAATTCAATGAATGCCATCTCTAAGGCTTCGTGAGGCAAGTGATTTAATCCAAACTCTTGCAAACCAGGTGAATCAATCAATGTGCTATCAGCATCTAAATGATATAAATGTGTCGCTGTAGTTGTATGTTTGCCGCTGTCTAATGAATTGCTGATTTCTTGCGTACGTACATGTTGATTAGGTAGTAGGGCATTGATTATCGTTGATTTTCCCATACCAGATTGACCAACTAATACACTTTGTTGATGACTTAAATAAGGTAAAAGCGGCGAAATGTCTTTTTTTGCAGACAAATAGATGGTTTGATAACCTAAATTTTCATATACCTTGAGTTTGTTTTTTGCATCATTGGTTTCTGCTAAATCACATTTATTTAACACGATTAGCGCTTTGATATTGGCTGCTTCTGCTGCCGCTAGACAGCGGTTTAAGAGGGCTTCGTAGAAGCTGG
>JBFJJY010000063.1:0-8142 GCA_041612055.1 Methylophilaceae bacterium
GGATAGACTTATTACAACATTCGATACTGCATTACGCACCGTTTTTGCTGAAGCAAAAGCAAGGCGCGAACACCCAGATGCCGCTATTGAGAATGATGAAATAAGTGACTTCCAAAAACAGAAGGTAATTGGTTTAATGCGCGTGAATCATGTGGGTGAAGTTTGTGCACAAGCGCTTTATAGTGGGCAAGCATTAACTTCGAAAAATCCAGAGGTGGTCGCTGCATTAGAACATGCTGCCGCAGAAGAAACTGACCATCTTGCATGGTGTGAATCCCGTATTAAAGCATTGGGCGGAAGAAAAAGCTTCCTTAATCCTCTCTGGTATATGGGCAGTTTTACAATAGGTGCCGTTGCTGGCGCTATTGGTGATAAATGGAATTTAGGTTTTTTGGCAGAGACTGAGCAACAGGTGAGTGCTCATCTCTCTAGCCACTTAGCGCAATTGCCGAGTGAAGATAAAAAAACACGCGCAATTGTTGAACAGATGCATATTGATGAAACCGCTCATGCGCAAGAAGCTGTTAATTTAGGCGCAGCTGAACTGCCCGCTTCAATTAAAGCGATGATGAAAGTTTCCTCAAAAGTAATGACAACAACTGCGTATTACGTTTAAAGGTATGAAATGGATAAATTTAAAGATGTATTGCTTGATTTAGATGACGCAGATGACGTGTTGCGCATTGAATTGTTTTATGAAGATGGAGAGCCTGCAGGCGTTATTCACAACAGACCAGGTAGCACTGGTTCAGTTAAAGTCTTTAATCACTTATATAAAACATTTGGCAGTATTAATATAGACGCCGCTGTTGAAGGATTATCACTTTATGCAGAGCACACAGCCGATGCGGAAGACAATCCTGGCAAACACCCTAATATCGACAGGCTATTCAATGTGATTGAAGATCAAGACCCACTGACTGTCAAAATTGTTTATGTGTAAGCGTTAGTCTGCTATTGTTTTAACAATGGGTGGATGATAAATCAGCTCTAATAAATGACCAACTGCATCCAAGCAATAAAACCCACGCGAGCCATCGCGATGGGTTTTAGGTGCTTCGGTAATCCGCACTCCCTGTTGCACAAAGTAGTCATACCACTCATCCACAGCTTCTGCGCGGCTTAGCACAAATCCAATATGATCAAGTCGCTGTTTTGCATCTGGGGTGTAATCTACACGGTGCAAGGCAAAAACATCGCCTTCATTGGTTAAATAGACATTATCCGCATCTGGTTGCCATTCAATATGCATCCCCATAATCCGCGTATAAAAATCAATCGCTTTTTCTAACTCTTGTACAAAGAGTGCAATGTGGCGAATGCCTATCATGCCCTTAGGTTGTGACATGAATTAAACGGCCTCTGTTGATCGAATCTCGTAATCGTGTGTGATTTCCACACTTTTACTGAGCATGATTGAAGCTGAACAATATTTCTCAGCCGATAACGAGACGGCGCGTTCAACTTGTTTTTCATTCAATTGATGCCCCGTTACTACAAAATGCACATGTATTTTGGTAAATACTTTAGGCACCTCATCCGCACGTTCCGCGCTGATTTCTGCTACACAATCCACCACATTTTGGCGTGATTTTTTCAAAATGGTGACAACATCAAACGAAGTACACCCACCCATACCGATTAATAACATTTCCATCGGTCGCATGCCGATGTTACGCCCACCATTTTCTGGTGCGCCATCCATGACAACGGCATGTCCTGTTTCAGATTCGCCCATAAAGGCAACATCTTCAATCCATTTAATTCTTACTTTCATTTACTTCACATCCAATAACTCAACATCAAAAACCAATGTTGCGTTAGGCGGAATGACGCCTCCAGCACCACGTGCGCCATAGCCCATTTCAGATGGGATAATTAGTGTTCGTTTGCCACCAATTTTCATGCCTGCAAAACCTTGATCCCAGCCTTGAATCACTTGACCAGCGCCCAAAGCAAACTCAAATGGCTGACCTCTATCCACTGAACTGTCAAATTTCTCACCTTTTTTATCTGGTGCATTTTCATCATATAACCAACCTGTGTAATGCACAGATACCATAAATCCAGGCTCAGCTTCACGGCCTTCGCCTACCACCGTATCATTCTTAACCAGTTCAGTGATTTTTTGCGTCATTTCTGTTGTTCCTTTATTGTTGTCAGCAACTTGATTAGATTCAGCTTGGCATACATTCAGTAGTGATAAGAAACACACAGCAGCAATCATTGGTTTTAATTTATTCATCATAGTCATTCAAAATTATTTAAAAAACGAAGTCAGTATGATACTGCATATTGGTTTAAGTTCTCAATCCAATGTCTTTAGGGATGCTCATACACCCAATTAATCAGCGCATCCTGAGCATTTTTACTAGCTGATGCTTTTGCATCATTGACTATCATCACCACCACATTACGTCGATTTTTTGCGTCCAATACGTAGCCTGCAATCGCACTAACCCCGTTGATGGAACCCGTTTTCATATGCGCTCTTGCACTGACTGGTGTTCCTCTTAGGCGCTTATATAAAGTCCCATCTAACGAGAGAATCGGTAGCGATGAGATGAGTTCTGGCATGGTAGGGCCTTGGTATGCATCAATCAACATTTGACCTAAGCTATTGGCGGCAACACGTTCAATACGTGACAATCCAGAACCATTTTCTATCACCAATTGGTCTGCATTTCTGCCCTTATCCATGAGCCAAGATTTAACAGCCAACATGCCTCTAACCTCGTTCGCAGGCTGATTATGTTGTTCTGCGGCGATGGTCAGCAACACCTGCCTAGCCATCACATTATTGCTCCACTTATTGATGTCACGCACGATATTGGCAAGCGGCTGAGAGCCTTGCTCTGCCAATTTAACCACTTGTAATGGCATCTCAGTTTGACTGCGGAAGCTACCATTGAATTGTCCACCCAGCTCAAGCCATAATTTTCTGAACATGAAAAAAGCATACTGTTCATCATCAAATAAACTCAACTCCAGATACTTCTCGCCGCAACGTGATGAAAAACTACCCGTGAACGTGACTACTGCTTTGGCTTTAGTCGCATTGACATCATATTTAAAGCGATCGCGCCAACTACCACAGCTTCCTTTAGTCAGCTTCATATTGTTGATAATGCTCACTTCTGGCAATTCCACCTCTTGCGCAATATTCACGGCATCTTTATTCACGGTGAATCTAAAACTTGTGTGTCGTCCATTGACCAAAAAGGCACTAGGCAAGGCGTTATACGAGCGCCACTTTTCGTTATCAAAAACTTTATGATTCTCAACACTGGCAGCAAAGTAGCTCTTATCTATAATCAAATCGCCCTCTATTTTTTTCAGTCCCTGTTGACGTAAGCTAACTAATAACCGCCTAAACTCATCCTCTTTAAAGCTAGGGTCGCCATAACCTTTAATAATGAGATTGCCTCGTAAAACGCCGTTCTCTATCACGGCATCTCGGTAGACCTCTGTGCGCCAACGGAATGTTGGTTTCAACATTTCTAATGCGGCATAAGTGGTCACCAACTTCATGACCGATGCAGGATTCATCGGCTTATCACCATTCAGACTAATCATTGGCCTATCGCCATCGACCGCTTGAACAAAAATAGCGGTATTCGATTCCGGTACGCCTGCTTTTTTGAGCGCATCCGCTATTACTGTTGGTAGTGCTGCAGAAGCATTGCTAATGGTTAACAGCAAACTCCAAACAAGCAAACATTGTTTCATCATGCTTTTGCTAACCCATGACTGTGTTCTAAACTTAGCGCTATACATAATTTGGTGGTATCAACCATAAAATCCATTTCAGTTTCGTTAATTACATAAGGCGGCATAAAATAAACGGTCTTACCAATAGGCCTTATTAGCAAGCCATGCCGCAAAGCTTGCTGATAACAAACTGTTGAAAATGCAGCTTGCTGCGTTTGCACATCAAACGCCCATATCATGCCTTTATTGCGTAAATGCTTGATCGGCAAGTCAGTAAGCGCTTGCATTTTTTCATTCATCACTACAATTGTCTGTTGATTACGACGAATGACATCGTCACTGTCGAAGATAGCCATGGTTGCCAAAGCAGCACTACAAGCCAATGGATTGCCTGTATAACTGTGGCTATGCAAAAAACCTTTTACCGTACGATCGTCATAAAACGCTGCATAGACATCATCGGTTGTCAGCACGGTTGATAACGGTAAATATCCACCCGTAATGCCTTTGGACAAACAAATAAAATCGGGCTTAATCTGCGCTTGCTCACAGGCAAACATGGTTCCTGCCC
This sequence comes from Methylophilaceae bacterium, assembly GCA_041612055.1. Lineage (GTDB taxonomy): Bacteria > Pseudomonadota > Gammaproteobacteria > Burkholderiales > Methylophilaceae. The sequence continues at coordinate 4,283 of JBFJJY010000063.1, forward strand.
GCCCAAATCCGACCGCAATTTCATCCGCAATCAGGTGTATCTCATATCGATCACAAATTTCGCGCGCACGTTTGATATAGATGGCATCATACATGCCCATTCCTGCCGCACATTGCACCAGCGGTTCGATGATAAATGCGGCCAGTTCTGCATGATGCTGCGCTACGTATACTTCCAACGCTTGTGCACACCGCAAAGCAAACGCTTCCGCACTCTCTCCATCTTCTGCTAAACGAAAATCTGGACTAGGCATTTGAGCTGATTGCATCAATAACGGTGCATAAGTGTCCTTAAAAATAGCGACGTCTGTCACCCCAAGTGCACCCAAGGTTTCGCCGTGATAACTGTTTTGCAAGCTTATGAATTTATTTTTTGCTGGCTTGCCGCTATTGCGCCAATAATGAAAGCTCATTTTGAGCGCAATTTCAGTTGCACTCGCGCCATCGCTGGCATAAAAAGCATGGCCTAAACCAGTTAATTTGGATAATTTTTCTGACAATGCAACAACAGGCTCGTGAGTAAAGCCAGCTAACATGACATGCTCTAGACAATCCAGTTGTTGCTTAATAGCAGCTTTAATACGCGGATGATTATGCCCAAACAGATTGACCCACCAAGAGCTCACCGCATCCAAATAGCGCTTACCCTCAACATCAATCAACCACATCCCATCACCGCTACTAATCGGAATCAGCGGCAATTGTTCATGCTGCTTCATCTGGGTACAAGGATGCCAAACGGCTTGCAGGCTTCTATTTAATAAATCTTGATTGGTCACTTGATTGGTCATTAGTTAAATTGTACGTGTTTTTATGCATAATAGCTTTGTTGAGCCAAGCTTTTAACTCCGTTCACCTAAAAAAATAACGGCTGTTATACTCATCACCATGGAGTTACTGAACTTATTGGCCAACCTAGATGGACAAATTGCCACCTTTATTGCGGCACATGGCAATCTTGTTTATTTATTATTATTTTCTATCGTCTTTTTAGAGATTGGAATCTTCCCGCTGTTCTTTTTACCCGGAAATCCACTTATTTTTATCGCAGGTTCTTTTTGCAAAATTGGTTCTTTACATTTACTACCAACTATCCTGACTGTGCTCACAGCCGCGCTACTGGGCAACCTAGTCAGCTATCAGATTGGCAAAGCGTTTGGACGTAAAATCAACCACAGTCAATCACCATGGGTGAATCAAAAAGCATTAGACAGAACAGCAAACTTTTATGCGCAGTATGGGCAATATACGTTAATGGTTTCACCTTTTATTGCAGTAATTAGAACCTTTGCGCCATTATTAGCAGGGGTCAGTCAAATGCCTAAAAAATCGTATTTATTCGCGTCTACCATTGGTAGCCTATTGTGGATAGGCTTACTCATGTTAGCTGGTTATTTTTTCAGTAGCATTGCCTTTATTAAAATGCATATGGCGAGCATTGTACTAACGGGCTTGATGATTGGACTCGGTTTTGTTGTTTTTGGGCTTATTCGCGCAAAAACAAGTCGATAGTTTTATTCAGCAGTTCCAATCTAAGGTGCTGGATTCATCATGGTTAAATGAATCTGTTCGATCTCAGCTATCAATGCATCACTTAGCACGATTTGATAAGCACCGATATTTTCCTTTAGCTGCTCCATACTGGTCGCGCCGATAATGGTGCTTCCAACAAACCAGCGGTGATAAACATAGCTCAATGCCATTTGTGTTGGCGTTAAATCATTCGCCCTGGCTAATGCTGCATACGCAGCCACAGCTGGCATCACATTCGGTTTTTTGTATCGTTGTGCATAGCCTCTAAACTGAGTCACTCGCCCTTTGGATTGGGGATTATCAATATACTTGGCACTCAAATGACCAAATGCTAATGGCGAATACGCTAATAAACTAATGTTTTCACGATACAACACTTCCGTTAATCCAAACTCCATACCACGATTCATCAGGTTATAGCAGTTTTGGATAGTTGCAATTCGCGGCAAATTATAGTCGTTTGCTATGCGACAAAACTCCATGACGCCCCAAGGGGTTTCGTTAGAAACGCCAATGGCACGCACCTTACCCTCTTTCACTAGCTCAGCTAATGTTTCTAATTGCGTTTGTATACTCACCCACTCTTTTTCAGCGCCGTCATCATCAAACTCTAATGCAGGATCAAACTGATATTGCCCAAATAAAGGCACATTGCGCTCAGGCCAATGGATTTGGTATAAATCCAAATAATCCGTTTGCAATCGTGTTAATGAATCTTCAATGGCGCTACGAATATTGGCACGCGTCAGCGAATCATCGCCATTGCGTATCCAAGGCATATAGCGATTGCGACCCGCCACTTTACTGCCCAACACAATCTGATCGCGTGCTTGATGTTTTAGCCAATGACCAATCATGGTTTCTGTGCGAGTAAACGTTTCTGCTTTTGGCGGCACAGGATACATTTCAGCGGTATCAATAAAATTAATCCCTTGCGCCAAGGCATAATCTAACTGCGCATTTGCATCCGCTTGCGTGTTTTGGTCACCAAAGGTCATGGTGCCTAAACACACTTTTGATACGGCAATATCGGTATTGCCTAATGTTGTCATGTCCATTCAATTAATCCTAATGTAATACTTTAGAAACAGAGGATTCGTCCATCTTTATCGCAGGCACAGCAGTTGTCATTTCCCAATTCGCCTCTTTGGCAGCCAGTTGCAGCATGCTGCAAATCGCTAATATCAGTTCAGGTGTTAAATTAAAGTTAACGGCTATATCTTCTAAACAAGTCACTTCTAGCAGCTTAGCATCCTCCGACAACCTTAAACTAATCGCCAACAAATGACCGTCCGTTCGCTGCTTTTCACGTGGCTGATACTCAGTTGCAAAGTCCATTTTCTTCAATGCTTCTGTTGCCTCTACCTCTTGCTGAAATTGCGATACTGCATCTTTGATTTCATCATGAGTAAACGATTTAGCCTCCGGCAAGTGCGCTTCTTGATTTAGTTCCGCCCATAATTCTCTGGAAAATCGATAAGTGAGCCACAACGCAATTTCGGTATCATCACTCAAGCCAACGCGAAACAATAAACGATCTTGCAGCTTGTCGTAGCTTAAATTCAGTTGCTGAATGCCTATTTCCTCTGTCTTTTCTACTGATACATCTTCTTCTGTCAACGCTTAATACCCCTAAACAAATTTTTTTAATCCACGCTCTTGAAATCGGCGGAAACGCCCCAAGTTAGCAATCTAGCAGTGAGAGTGCTAAACTCTTGCGCATTGGAATTTTTAATTCACATTTAACAGTTTAAGCATAACCCAAGGAGAAATCTAATGAAAATTCGTCCATTACATGATCGCGTTGTTGTTAAACGTTCAGAAGAAGAGCGCACAACCGCATCAGGTATTGTTATTCCAGACTCAGCAACTGAGAAACCAGACCAAGGTACGATTGTTGCAATTGGTAACGGCAAAAAAGACGACAATGGCAAAGTCATTGCCTTAGACGTTAAAGTTGGCGACAAAGTCTTGTTCGGTAAATATGCAGGTCAAACTGTAAAAGTTGATGGCGAAGAATTATTGGTGATGACTGAATCAGACATCATGGCTATCGTTGAATAATTTCAACAGGTATTTGGTTGAATAATTTCAACAGACTCATTCGAATAAATTTTAAAAATTAATGCATTTAGGAGAATTTTAAATGGCAGCAAAAGACGTAAGATTCGGCGATGACGTTCGTCAAAAAATGGTGACTGGTGTTAACGTATTAGCAAACGCAGTGCGCGTAACGTTAGGTCCTAAAGGCCGTAACGTAGTATTAGAGCGCTCATTTGGCGCACCAACCATCACTAAAGATGGTGTTTCAGTGGCTAAAGAAATCGA
>JBFJJY010000064.1:0-7926 GCA_041612055.1 Methylophilaceae bacterium
ATCTAATGAAATGACCGTATGAACTTGCTCAAAACGCTGTTTACTGTTGGCAGTATGACATTTGCCTCGCGCTTGCTTGGATTCGTCCGCGACACTTTGATTGCGCGGGTGTTTGGCGCTGGAGCGTTGACAGATGCGTTTATTGTGGCGTTTAGAATCCCTAATTTTCTACGTCGGATTTCAGCTGAAGGCGCGTTTAGTCAGGCTTTTGTACCAATTTTGGCCGAGTATAAACAACAACGTACGCAAGATGAAACCAAAGCATTGATTAATCATGTTGCCACCTTGTTAGGGCTGTTTTTAGTGGTTTTGTCTATTTTAGGGATGTTAGCGGCTCCTTGGGTGGTGCAGATTACTGCACCCGGTTTCGCTGCTGATGCGACTAAATTTGATCTGACCGTTGATTTATTACGGGTGACCTTTCCTTATATCTTATTTATTTCACTCGTCTCATTGGCTGGTGGCGTGTTAAATACTTATGGTAATTTCTCTACGCCAGCATTTACGCCCGTTTGGTTAAATGTATCTTTTATTGTGGCAATGCTGTTCGTTGCGCCTTATTTTGATAACTCTATTCGCGTATTAGCTTGGGCTGTGTTTGTCGGCGGTGTTTTGCAATTACTGTATCAGTTACCATATTTAAGTAAGTTAGGCTTGATGCCGCGTATTGATTTCAATATGCATGACGAAGGTGTTTGGCGCATTTTAAAGTTAATGGGCCCAGCGATATTCGGTGTATCAGTGGCGCAAATCTCTATTTTAATCAATACAGTAATCGCTTCTTATCTAGTAAGCGGAAGTGTATCTTGGCTTTATTTTGCCGATCGATTGATGGAGTTTCCAACAGGATTGCTAGGCGTTGCTTTAGGCACAATTTTACTTCCTAGCCTTTCTAAAAGTGTTGCAGATAAAGATGATGGAGAGTATTCGCACTTATTAGACTGGGGTTTACGTTTAACTTTTATGCTGGCATTGCCAGCAGCCGTTGCATTAGCTGTTTTAGCAGTACCGTTGGTGACAAGTTTATTTATGTATGGCGCATTTACTGCACATGACGTCACGATGACCAAAGTCGCTTTAATGGCTTATAGTTTTGGCCTGCTTGGGTTGATTTTAGTGAAAGTATTGGCGCCCGCTTTTTACTCACGGCAAAACATTAAAACGCCAGTTAAAATTGCGCTATTTACTTTAGTCATCACGCAGTTAATGAATGTGTTATTTGTCTTTATATTAGATTTTAAAGAGTTTAAACATGCAGGTTTAGCGCTCGCAATTGGATTAGGGGCTTGTGTGAATGCTAGCTTGTTATTTTATCAATTGCGTAAGCGATCGCTTTATCAGCCACAAACTGGCTGGTCTTTGTTTATGTCCAAATTAATAATGGCTGTCGTTGCGATGGCGGCAGCTTTGCATTTCGCCGCAGGTGCCGATGCGTTGTGGTTTGATTATGGCCTGTTTGAAAAAATATCTCGGCTGTTAGGTTTGTTATGTATAGGCGTACTCGTTTATTTTGCGATGCTCTGGTTAATGGGCATTCGAGTAAAGGATTTTATACGCCGTACAGCTGTGTAATGATGATAGTGACTGATGAACATTTATAGACATATTCCTTCTATTCAATCTGCGCGATTGCCTAACGCATTGCCGCGTGCGTTGGCCATCGGTAATTTTGATGGCTTGCACTTAGGCCATCAAGCGTTATTGGCCAAGACAGTGGCAGTGGCTAAAGCACAACAATTAATCCCATCGGTGATGACCTTTGAGCCGCATCCGCGCGAATTTTTTATGCCGCAAAATGCGCCTGCAAGACTTTCTTCCATGCGGGAAAAGTTAGAGTATTTTGAAGAAGCTGGCATTGAGCATGTGTTTGTTCAGCGGTTTAATCAAGCATTTGCAGCGATTTCTGCACAAGATTTTATGAAAAAGGTGTTAACAGATGCGCTGCATGCTAATACGATTTTAGTTGGAGGTGACTTTTGTTTCGGCGCAAAACGAAAAGGAACCGTGCAAGATTTAATCCAATCAGGTTTTGACCTGATCGATTTTCCCGAGGTGAAAGTAGCAGATAACCGAGTCTCCAGTACGCTCGTTCGAAACGCGCTTGCTCATGGCGATTTTACTCAGGCAGAGCAGTTATTAGGCCGTCCATACAGTATTAGTGGCAAGGTCGTGCATGGAGCCAAGCGGGGTAGACAATTAGGCTACCCAACGGCTAATGTGCATATGCGGCATGAGCGACCTGCCTTTACAGGGGTTTATGCGGTAAAATTAGATGGGCGTGAAGGCGTAGCTAATTTGGGCGTGCGACCAACCATTGCGGGTATTCCAAAATTAATGTTGGAAGTCTATGTGTTTGATTTTGATGGTGATTTATATGATCAACATGTACACGTGGCGTTTTTCCATAAAATTCGTGATGAAATGAAGTTTAATGGACTAAACGCACTAAAAGCACAAATAGGCCAAGATGTGGCGGTAGCCAAAGCATTTTTCCAAAGTAAAAATTAGACAGTATAAAAATTAGACAGTATTTAGATAAATTCATGAGCGAACAAGATAAAGATTCAAAATATCCTTTAAACCTGCCAGAAACCAGTTTTCCTATGCGCGGCAATTTGGCGCAGCGCGAACCTGCTTGGTTAAAAGATTGGCAAGATAAAAAGCTTTACCAAAAGATTAGGTCTGCGCGCAAAGGGGCAACTAAATTTATTTTGCATGACGGACCGCCGTATGCCAATGGGGACATTCATATTGGTCACGCTGTGAATAAAATCTTAAAAGACATCATTATCAAATCCAAAACCATGAGCGGCTTTGACGCACCTTATGTGCCAGGCTGGGATTGTCACGGCTTGCCAATTGAGTTGGTGGTTGAAAAGAATCATGGCAAAAACATTGATCCTGCCAAATTCCGTGAGCTGTGCCGTGAATACGCCGCAGAGCAAGTCGAAAAGCAAAAGAAAGATTTTGTGCGTTTAGGTGTATTGGGTGACTGGGATCATCCCTATTTAACCATGGATTTTAAAACTGAAGCCGACATCATGCGCGCTCTTAGTGACATCCATAAAAATGGTTATTTATACCAAGGTTCTAAACCTGTGCATTGGTGTACCGATTGCGGCTCTGCTTTGGCTGAGGCGGAAGTAGAATATGAAGATGTGAATTCGCCAGCGATTGATGTTGGATTTAAGGTGGTTGATAACGCTGCTTTAAGTAAAGCATTTGGCACTGAAGTGAAAGGTGATGCGTTCGCTGTGATTTGGACGACAACACCGTGGACATTACCCGCTAATCAAGCGGTTAGTGTACATCCAGAATTTGATTATGATTTGATTCAAGCCAGTAAAGGTTTGCTGATTCTTGCACATGATTTAGCTGATAAGACATTAGCGCGCTATGAAGAAGAGAACACTCAAGTCTTGGGTTCATGTAAAGGGGTGTCATTAAAAGGTTTGTTATTGCAGCATCCATTTGACAATCGCCAAGTACCTGTCATTTGTGGTGAGCATGTCACAACAGAAGCAGGTACAGGTCTAGTTCACACTGCAGCAGCGCATGGTAATGATGACTGGTTAGTCATGCGAGCAAATTATCCAGAAGAAAAACCACGTGTATTAATGGGTGGTGATGGTAAGTTCTTTGAAAGTGATTTGGTGGAATTTGCCCCAATTCGTGGCTTGAATCGTAAAGAAGCCAATAAAGTCATTTTGGAGCACATGCAAACAAGTGGCGCTTTAATTGCTAGCGCACGTTTAAACCATAGCTTCCCACATTGCTGGCGCCATAAAACACCACTGATGCAACTAGCGACACACCAGTGGTTTGTGGGCATGAATGCACAAGGTAAAGATGGACAATCCCTACGTGAACATGCGAATAAAGCTGTTGAACATACCACTTTCTTCCCCGATTGGGGTCGTGCGCGTTTAGAAGGTATGATTAAAACTCGCCCAGACTGGTGTGTGTCACGTCAGCGCAATTGGGGCGTCCCTATGCCTTTATTTGTGCATAAAGAAACAGGTGCGTTGCATCCTAAAACAAACGAGTTATTAGAAGCCGCTTGCTTGTTGGTGGAGCAAACAGGCGTTGAAGCTTGGTTTAGTCTGGATGTCGACGCGTTTTTAGCGCAACATGCGCCAGAAAACGCAACGCAATACAAAAAGGTAACAGACACACTCGATGTTTGGTTTGATTCAGGCACCACGCATGCGTCTGTGCTCAAACGTCGTGATGAATTGGCTTTTCCAGCTGATTTGTATTTAGAAGGCTCAGATCAACATCGTGGTTGGTTCCAAAGCTCATTGCTCACGGGTTGTGCCATTGATGGTCGCGCGCCTTACAATGCCTTGCTAACCCATGGTTTTGTGGTGGACGGCAAAGGCTACAAAATGAGTAAGTCCAAAGGCAATGTGGTTGCACCACAAAAAGTGATGGATAGCTATGGCGCGGATATTCTACGTTTATGGGTGGCGAGTACTGATTACTCAGGCGAATTAACCATTTCTGATGAGATTCTAAAACGGGTAGCCGATAGCTATCGTAAGATTCGTAATACTTTACGTTTCTTACTTGCCAATGTGGAAGATTTTGATGCGGCTACGCAATCAGTGCCGTATGAAAATTTACTGGAAATTGACCGCTATGCCTTAGGCATGCTGAGCGATTTATCAAATACCTGTAAAGCAGCTTACGATGCGTATGAGTTGCATAAGGTCGGTCAAGCTTTGCAGCATTTCTGTGCAGAAGACTTGGGTGCGTTTTATTTAGATATCTTAAAAGACCGTATGTATACCAATGCGGAAAATTCACATGACAGACGCGCAGCACAAACCGTGTTGCTGAAAATCACGCAAGTATTGGCCGGTTTAATGGCACCAGTGCTCAGTTACACCGCAGAAGAAATTTGGCAAACGCTTTATCCTAATACGGATGATTATGTGATTTTGCATGACTGGTCGAAAGCCGATGATGTGATTAGTCCTGCAGCGCATGCGGAATATGAACAAACGCTGAAAGCAAAATGGGAAACTATTCGGGCAATTAGAGCAGAAGCGGCAAAAGAAATTGAAGTGGTGCGTGGCACAGGTCAAGTGGGTTCATCATTGCAGTCGGAGCTTGCCTTCCATGTAGCAGGTGATACTTATGATGCATTGAGTAGCTTGGGTGATGATTTGCGTTTTGTCATGATTACTTCCAGCGCCACTGTTTATAAGGCAGTGGATAAAGAGCAGAAGATTAGTGTGTTACCAAGCAAGCATGCGAAATGTGCGCGTTGCTGGCATTACCGTGAAGATGTCGGCGAGAGTGCAGAGCATCCAACGATTTGTCGTCGTTGTGAAGCGAACTTGTTTGGTCAAGCAGCGTCTAGACAATATGCTTAAACACCCACTCACTAAATGGCTGAGTATCAGCGCGGTTGTCGTTGTGCTGGATTTGTATACTAAATACTTAACGCAGCAAGCATTTGAACTTGGCGACAAGGTGACGATAACGACGTTTTTTGATTTGGTTCGCTATCACAATGAAGGCGCAGCATTCAGCTTTTTAGCTAATGCAGGCGGCTGGCAGAAGTGGTTTTTTACCGCGATTTCCGCCATCGCCAGTGTGTTTATTTTGTATCTGCTTAAAAAGCATTACACAGAAAAATTATTTAGCCTAGGGCTGGCATTGGTTTTAGGCGGGGCGTTAGGTAACTTGTATGATCGAGTCACATTAGGCTACGTTGTAGACTTTCTGTCTTTTCATATCAATGATCTCTATTGGCCTGCGTTTAATATTGCCGATAGTGCGATTACTGTAGGCGTCGGTCTTTTATTATTGGACAGTTTTACCACTAAAAAAAGATAGCTGTCACCAATGCCAGATTGGAAAAAACTCATTGCAGGAAAAATTGCCATTGCCAAAAAAGGCAATTTGAAAAGTAAAAGTACGACAAACGAACGTATTCCGGCTGGTCAAACGCAAGTGACTAATTTCCCCGTGTTGGATTTGGGCATTAAGCCTGAGATTGCCACTGATAGCTGGCAGCTTAAGGTGTTCGGTTTGGTCAAAAAAGAAATTACCCTCGACTGGACAGCGTTTCAAGCGCTAAACCATATCACAGATGTGTCGGATTTTCATTGTGTCACCCGCTGGAGTCAGTTGGATATGGATTGGCAAGGCGTGCGTGCCCGTGATGTATTAGAGATGGCAGGACCGCTAGATAATGCCAAATTTGTCACCATGCACGGATATGATGGCTACACCACTAACTTGCCATTAGAAGCCTTACTCGACGATGATGTCTTGATTGCACATAGTGTCTTAGGCAAGCCTTTATCAAGAGAACACGGCGGCCCTGTGCGTATGGTGGTGCCTAAACGTTATGCTTGGAAGGGCGCTAAATGGCTAAAAGCGATTGAGTTGCATGAGTTTGATAGACGCGGGTTCTGGGAAGTGCGTGGCTATCATAACGACGCTTTTCCTTTTGAAGAGCAGCGCTTTTCGGAAGATGATGATATTTAGCGCTAGTGCTGTTTTCCCATTATCTTCATTCCAAGCGTATAAACCCCAACACTCATCGCCCCAGTCAATAAGCCAACAACCGCATCTACCAAAATTGGCGTCACAGCTGATAAAACACCGCCAACAGTAGCGATATGCTGTGCGCTCTCGACAAGATGTTCACTCAAATGATGCAGTGGTGGAATGCCGTGACCAATAATGCTACCACCAACTAAGAACATCGCAGCGGTGCCGACAATGGTAAGCCCGCGCATTAAGTATGGGGCAAAGATTAATATTTGTTGACCTAGCTTACGTTGCAATTGCAGCCAAATACCTTGCCCTTTTTTTAATAGTAGATGTAAGCCTATGTCATCTAACTTGACGATGCCGGCTACTAAGCCATAAACAATTACAGTTACGCCCAGTGCAATCAGTGATACAACAAAGACTTGCATTGAAAAAGTAACCGCAGTGACAGTTCCTAACGCAATCACAATGATTTCTGCTGATAAAATAAAATCGGTGCGTATGGCGCCTTTTATTTTGTCTTTTTCCAACGCAAGTAAGTCGATTTTTTTATCGACGACAGCATTTTTTAGCTGTTTTTTGTGTGATTCCGTCGCTTCATTATCACGCATAAAACTATGTGCGACTTTTTCAAAACCCTCGAAGCATAAGAAAAGACCACCTAGCATCAATAATGGAGTGATTAACCACGGTATAAAGTAACTAATCGCAAGCGCCGCAGGAACGAGGATTAATTTATTGATGAATGAGCCTTTGGCTACGGCCCATACCACAGGCAGCTCTCGTTTGGCATCGACACCAGAAACTTGTTCTGCATTCAGTGCTAAGTCATCACCCAAGACGCCCGCTGTTTTTTTGGCCGCGATTTTGGTTAATACAGAAACATCATCTAGCATGGTGATGATGTCATCAAAAAGTGCGAGTAAGCTACCTGCAGCCATTGTTATCCTTAATCAATTTATTGAACGATTTTAACTAAAAATGCTAGAATCCACGCATGTTGTCGAAAAAATTATTCCGTTGGATGCATAAAATCGCATTATTTGCGATTGTATTTGCATCGCTTGCGCCTAGCATTTCACATGCGCTGGCTGCTCAACAGGGGATTAATAGCTTCGCACAGGAAGTTTGTTCTAGCAATGGTGAAAAAATTACCATTCAAGTGGTCACAACTAAAGGTCAGCTATTGCAAACAGGTTTAGACTCAACAACGGGTTCTAAGCCAGTGAATGCTAGCCTTCATCTCAATCATTGCCCATTTTGTAATGCAAGTGCCGCGCATATTGCGATTCCAAGCCGCAATCCAGCGTTTGAGCTATACCTTGCGCAACAAGTTAGTCAACAGCGCGTTGACTATCAAGTCGATTTTGTTTCAACCACTATCCAATCAGCGCATCTCACGCGCGGCCCTCC
>JBFJJY010000065.1:0-7913 GCA_041612055.1 Methylophilaceae bacterium
CAACTTAGCAACATCTTCTGGCGTTTCGACTAAATACATACCCGTTTCTGATTGACCCATTGTGCCTTCTACTTCGGGATGGCCTTTGTGACCAATCATCACAATTTCCATATTCTCTTTTCGCATCTTGGCTACTTCGATATGCACTTTTGTGACCAATGGGCAAGTTGCATCAAATGCGGTCAATCCACGTTCTTCTGCTTCTGCACGAATGGCTTTGGAAACGCCATGTGCGCTAAAAATGACGGTGCTACCTTTAGGGATAACATCTAAATCTTTTACAAAAACAGCGCCCTTTTCGCGTAATTCATCCACCACAAATTTATTGTGTACAACCTCATTACGCACATAAATCGGCGCACCAAACTTTTCTAATGCTTGCTCTACAATAATAATGGCGCGATCCACTCCCGCACAAAAACCGCGTGGATTCGCGAGGACAATATCGGCTTGAAGGTTGTTTTCTAGTTGCGTCATGGTTGCATATGATACAGGATTAAAGGGTTGCATATCACAAGTGACTTGCAATAACTTAAAGCAGTTTCAAGTATAATTGCCTTAGTCAATAATACGCGTTTATAACACTGAAAAGATAGCATGAAAAACACCGCTACATTACTCATCACTTGTCCTGATGCAAAAGGCATTGTTGCTTCGATTGCCCATTTTTTGCATCAACATAATGCAAATATTTTACACGCAGATCAGCATCAAGATGCAGAAAATAACCTATTTTTAATGCGTGTTGAATGGGATTTGGATCAGTTTAATTTAGACGAAGCGACTTTTGCACAACATTTTGCCGTCATCGCCGCACAATTTAGCATGCAATGGCAACTGAAGTTTTCTGCCCACAAACCACGTTTGGCGCTCATGGTGTCGCAATACGACCATTGCTTGATTGATTTGTTGCATCGCCATAAACAAGGCGAATTAGCTTGTGAAATACCGCTGATTATTAGCAATCATCTCGATACAAAAGCGCTAGCTGATTTTTACGGTATTGATTTCCATCATGTGCCAGTGACAAAAGACACAAAAGTCGAAGCGGAAAATGCTCAGTTTCAATTGTTTGATGATTACAACATTGATTTGATTGTGTTAGCGCGTTATATGCAGATTTTGTCGTCAAATTTTGTGGCTCGATATCCGCAACGCATTATTAATATTCATCACTCATTCTTACCTGCCTTTATTGGCGCTAAACCCTATCATCGTGCATTTGAGCGTGGCGTCAAATTGATTGGCGCAACAGCGCATTATGTCACGGAAGTGTTGGATGAAGGACCGATTATTGAGCAAGATATTGCCAGAATCTCGCATCGGGACCAAGTGGAAGATTTGTTGCAAAAAGGGCGTGATTTGGAGCGAGTGGTTTTATCAAGGGCAGTGCGTTGGCATATTGATAATCGCGTATTAACCTATGCGAATAAAACAGTCGTGTTTGATTAGGCGGTGTTTGATTAGACGTTGATGCATTAGGCCGACATTAAAAAAGCGAAGTTTAACTTCGCTTTTTTATTACCAAGTGCTTATTCAGCAGGAACCATATCTGGTAAAGGTTCATAGGTAGGTTCATCATACGGCGCAATTTCTGGTAGTGCACCACCACTTCCACCAGTACTTGCGCAACCAACTACAAATAATGCCATCATTAAAGCGAGTAAAAACTTATTCATGTAAATCTCCCTGAGCTTTTAATTATATGTAAATACTTGTAAGAGTCAGCCTCTTAACCGTTAATTTAACTGTATGGCGGCGTTTCTGCAACTATTATTGCGCAAGCAAATATTAGCAAGTGTTAAGGCAAGATACTTTCTAATTGAAATAAGTCAGCAATTGTTTCACGCGCCCGCACAACGTGACATTGGTCACCATTAACCATAATCTCGGCACCTCTTGCGCGTGTATTGTAGTTGCTCGCCATACTCATGGCATAAGCGCCAGCCGATTTAACGACTAATAAATCGTCTTGTTGCAAGTTTAATGCTCTATCGTGACCCAAAAAATCACCCGTTTCACAGACTGGGCCAACAATCTCATAAACCGTCGTTTCACCTGCACGCGGCTGTGCAGGCACAATTTCATGATAAGCATCATATAAAGCGGGGCGCATCAAATCATTCATGGCTGCATCAACAATTGCAAAGTTCTTACTTTCTGTTGGTTTGAGATACTCGACTGTTGTGAGTAACACGCCTGCATTGCCCACCAAAGCACGACCTGGTTCAAACAATAGTTTGACTTGTTTTTGATTCAATTTTTCTAAAATGGCTTGGGTATAGGCTTTAAATTCTGGTGGTGTTTCATCATCATAAGTGATGCCAATGCCGCCGCCAACATCAATATGTGAGATATGAATATCTTGTGCTTCTAAGGCATCAACCAAAGCAAGCACGCGGTCTAATGCATCAATAAACGGCGAGATTTCTGTAATTTGTGAGCCGATATGACAATCAACACCATGAACCGCAATATGCGGCATGGCTGCCGCTTGCTGATAAACTGCAATCGCCTCTTCAAACGCCACACCAAATTTATTATTTTTTAATCCAGTCGAAATATAAGGATGTGTTTTGGCATCCACGTTCGGATTCACGCGTAACGAAACAGGTGCTACTTTACCCATTTCGCCCGCGACTTGATTTAAGCGCATTAATTCGCTAGCAGATTCAACATTAAAGCAAAGAATACCAGCGTTTAGCGCTGCACGCATTTCATCAACCGTTTTGCCAACACCTGAAAACACGACCTTTTGTGGGTCGCCACCAGCCGCTAATACACGTGCGAGCTCACCGGCAGAGACAATATCAAAACCTGCGCCTAATTGGGCAAACACATTAAGCACTGCGAGATTGGGGTTGGCTTTTACGGCAAAACAAATTAAATGATCAGTATGCGAGAGACCCACTTGAAAATCGTTAAAGGCTTGTGTTAGCGCTTGTTTAGAATAGACGTAACACGGCGTGCCATATTGTTCAGCAATCGTTGTTAATGCAACATTTTCAGCGTGCAATACGCCATTTTTTAATTCAAAAAAATTCACTGGATGATCTTTATTCTTTAGATGATTGGTTATCAGGTGTCGCTGCAGGTGCTTGTTGTGCTTCATCAGGTAACGGATAGCGCTGTTCAGGGATATACAACTCACCTGTTGTGCCACAACCGATAAGCGTTGCAACAGTCGTTAGCATGACAATGGTTAATAATGGTTTAAACATAATGTGCGACAAGCTCAAAAAGTTAAGCGTATATTTTATCACCTTCTGTTTCATCAAGCAGAATATGCAGTGATTTTTACCGCTTATTCCACTATAGCTACCGATTGTCGGATGGCGCTAGACAATGCACAATACACTTTGGCATGATTAAACTAACCAGAAAAGGGTATTCAAATGAAGATATTAAAAGTAGTGCAAAAAGGGTTTACATTAATTGAGGTCATGATTGTAGTAGCGATTATTGGCATCTTAGCCTCTATTGCGCTACCTAGCTATACAGATTATGTGAAGGCTGGAAAAGCAGCGGAAGCAACGGCAACCTTAGCGGATTTGCGTATAAAGATGGAACAATATTACCAAGATCGCAGAACCTATGTGGGAGGGGATTGTGCGCCCCAAAACGGCGCTAAATACTTCACATACACTTGTTCTGTTGCCCCTACCGCTACTCGATATACGCTTAGAGCTGCTGGTGTAGGTGATATGAGCAATTTTTCGTTTACGGTAGATCAAGACAATGACAAAACATCCACTTATGATGGTGTTTCTGGCAATTGCTGGAAAACAAGTAAAACAAGCTCATGTTAATGCGTACCGAAGCTAATTCATTACAGTCTGGCTTTACACTAATCGAGTTGATGATTGTGATTACATTGTTTGCCGTGCTGGCCTCATTTGCAATCCCGAGTTATCAACAAATGATACAAAACACCATGATTAGAACAGCGACCGACTCTATTGTAGCTGGGTTTCAAATAGCCCGTGCAGAAGCGGTTAAACGTAATGCTAGGGTGCAATTTGATTTTAGAACTGGCTCAGCTTGGACGGTATGTCTGCAGCCCGCAGGTGGTGGCGTGTGTCCAGCTGGCACAAATATTCAAAGCCGAAGTAGCAGTGATGGATCGTCTGCAAATGTGACGATTACTGCAAGCAATGGTGGTCCATACGTATTTAATGGGTTTGGGGTAATGATAGCGCCTACTGCTGCCTTAACAATTGGGGTGAATAGCAATGCTGGCACAACAAGTAATCGTAATTTACGTATTGTTGTTGGTGCAGGCGGTGCAGTCAGAAGTTGTGACCCTGCTCTGGATGTTGCTGGCACAGACCCGCGTCGTTGTTAATTAGATTAAATTTAGGAATATATGATGAGCGTTTACCCAAAATCCTCACCCGCTAAGCAAAAAGGGGTTGTGTTGCTAGAGTCGTTAATTGCCGTGTTAATTTTCTCATTAGGCGTCTTGGCGCTCGCAGGGCTGCAATCAGCTATGATCAAAAATACTGATGATGCAAAATACCGTGCAGAAGCGGCATTTATTGCTCAGCAGAAATTGGGTGAAATATGGGTTAATTCACAAGGCTTTGCTAACTTAGGCAGCTATGCGGTTGTAGAAGAACCAGTTGCAAAATTGCCGAGCGGCGCAACTACCGTCACAGTTGACGCCAATCGCCTTGTGAATGTCACCGTTAATTGGACATTGCCCGGCAAGAATTTTGTCCAACATAGCTATACCGCTAATGCAAGAATTGAGGGTTTGTAGACATGGCCGGCAATAAGCAACACTATTTACATCAAAAGGGCTTTAGTTTGGTAGAGCTCATGGTTGGTTTGGTCATCGGGTTGTTAGCAACCTTGGTGATTATGCAAGTCTTTTCAGCATTTGAAGGTCAAAAGCGAAGTACTTCTGGGACGGCGGATGCGCAAACGAATGGCAGTATTGCATTAATGAATATACAGCGAAATGTACAAATGGCTGGCTACGGCTTGCCTTTACCTAACGCTGACTTGCAAAGCAATGCACTCAGATGTGATCCAATACCGAATTTTACTGATCCAGTTTTAGGTAACACTACCAATATCTTCCCTATTCAAGTGGATGATGGCGTAGGTGGGAATGGAAGCGATACGATTACCGTGCGTTATAGCAGGACTGCAAAAGGCGGCGTTCCTGTCGAAATTATTGATCCGATGAATGCAGCCGCTGCGGCAGGACTCGTTGCTGACAGTAATATGGGCTGTGTAACTGATGATCTTGCCGTGATTATTAACAACACGACCTGTGCTATGACCAAAGTGGCTGATGGAAATGGCAGCGGCAATACGCCAGTCAATATCAGTCTTTATGCAGCCGTTACGCCCGCAGGCAATCCATTAGTCGCTGGCGCTAAAATTGCGTGTATGGGTAATTGGCAAAATTATGTCTTTCGCGTTTTCAATGATGAGTTACAGCTTAATAATCAACCAATTGTTTCTGGCGTAGTCAATATGCAGGTGCAGTATGGCGTTTCTGACACTGCCGGCAGTAATAATGTCACCGCATGGGTCAATGCCACCGGCGGTATATGGGCAAACCCGAATGTTGCCTCCCGCAACCGCATCAAGGCGATTAGAGTGGCAGTTGTATTAAGAAATGGCCTATTAGAAAAAACAAATGTGACAACTGCACCGCTTGTAGCATGGACCCCGCTTAATGGCTCGCCAGCGCCGGCCATAAATTTAACGGGGATCCCAGATTGGCAGCGATATCGTTACCGTGTGTTTGAAACCATTATTCCGCTACGAAACATGTTGTGGTCTAGGGATGCAGTATCATGAAAACACCATTCATTTCTAAAGTACGTCAAAAAGGTATTGTGATGTTTATTGCCTTAGTCGCCTTAGTCGTTATGTCGCTGGCTGCAGTCGCGTTGATTCGATCAGTGGATACCAATACAGTGATTGCTGGTAATTTAGCATTCCAGCAGTCAGCAGTCACCGCTTCGGATGCTGGGATTGAGGCAGCATTTACTTGGTTAAATACGACCGCTGCAGCTAATTTAGCTAGTTTAAATTCTAATATCCTTGCTCAGGCGTACCGTGCAACGATCCCTGACTTACACAATCCACCATTCACTGAGCCCAATCTAGAAGATATGGCAGTACTAAAAAATAATACCACTTGGGTTAACAGTGTAACCATCCCAGCATTAGGTGACGGCAATACAGTGAGTTATATCATCCAGCGCATGTGCTTAAGGAACGTAGCTCCAGAAGATCCTACAAATGCTTGCTTGTATGGTGATATTCCCACAGGTGGTGAACAAATAGATAGTGAAAATCAAGGAAAAATTGGTGCCAATTTTCAAGTGGTGCCAAGCCCAATGTATCGCGTGACCGTCAGAGTGACTGGTCCTAAAAATACAGTTAGCTACACACAAGCATATGCTTATTAGGAGTAATAAAATGAATAATCGACAACATCAACCGATAAGCGTGTTGAGTTACTTACAAAATTTTACGCTTTTTGCTGGCGTAAGCATTTTGATTTCAACCTCAGTCATGGCAGCCCCAGTGGATTTTGCAACAAGTCCATTAGCAAACACGCCGCTAACGGATATTAGACCCAATATGCTCTATGTGATGGATGATTCAGGCAGTATGGCCAGAGACTATATGCCAGACTGGGCGAATGATAGAGCTGACTTCCGTGAAGATGCTAGCTATAACTCTTTAGCCTACAACCCCGCTATTCGTTATATACCACCAGTGAATTTTACTAATGCGGGTAAAGACACAACCACATTTCAAAGTCAAACAGGCTTGACCGAAGCGAATGGAGCAAACTCTGATTTAAAGCCAAACTGGCGTAAAGTTAAAATAGACCCCTATTTGAGTGGCTCTACTGTAAATTTAGAAGATTTAAATGGCGGTGCAGGTCCTCAGTTTTGGGTGACCATAGAAACAGAATACTGCAAAAAAATTGATTTAAAAGAATGCGTGACGCAATCGGCGCCGTCTTCAACTTATCAATATCCAGCGCCTATTCGTTGGTGTACAACAGCTGCCAATGCCGCGGCCGACACGCCACCGGCAAATGCTTGTCAAGCGACAAGATTACAAGACGGTTCACCCACCTATAACAATTTACGCGCACCTGCAGTCATTGGTGCTGCAGGCGTGGCGATTGCTACTGTTACTTTTACCAGCGCCAGTTCCACGCCGAGAGTAGAGACTCTTCGCGTGAATGGCAACAATATTATTAGAAGAAGATCATCATCAACAAATGACTTAAACTCACTTGCTACCGATGTGCGCGACAATATCAATGAATGTACCGATAGAGCGCGGAATGATTGTGATGTTGCTGGTTACAGTGCCACTGCAAGTAACAATACGGTGACAATCTATGCACCAACACCAACAACTGCCACCCCAGCAATTACTTTTAGTAGTGGTAGTTTAAGTTTTAATGTCACCCCATTTTCTGTCCCACCCGCATCTGGCGGCAGACTGCAAACGACGATTACCCCAAGCAAAAACAGCTATCCCTACCCCACTAAAACAACAAAAGCATCAGCGCGTACAGATTGTGCTGGTACCACCTGTACCTATAGAGAAGAGATGACAAATTATGCAAACTGGTATGCATATTACCGTACCCGCATTTTGCTCATGAAAACAGCATCTAGTCTTGCTTTTGAGACAGTTGGGGATAATTTTCGCGTTGCTTATGTGACGATTCACCCCGGCGACAATGAACGATTAAAATTTGATACTTTTAGAAATACACATAAAGCCAATTGGTACAAAGCCCTTTTTGAAACTAAAGTTTCAGGTGGAACGCCATTACGCCAAGCTTTATCAACGGCAGGTCGAATTTATGCTAACAAAGAGACGGTGAATGGTACATTTCCTGACCCTATGGAATATGA
>JBFJJY010000066.1:0-7911 GCA_041612055.1 Methylophilaceae bacterium
AATTCAATTGGGCAAACAAGATATTATCTTTGCTGGTGGTGGCGAAGAGGAGCATTGGACCATGAGCTTTTTGTTTGATGCAATGGGAGCGCTGTCCAGTAAATATAACGATACGCCAGAAAAAGCCTCACGTACTTACGATGCGGATAGAGATGGTTTTGTGATTTCTGGCGGTGGCGGCATTGTCGTGCTTGAAGAATATGAGCATGCCAAAGCACGCGGTGCAAAAATTTATGCTGAGGTCGTTGGTTATGGCGCCACATCAGATGGATATGACATGGTCGCACCAAGCGGAGAGGGGGCTGTGCGCTGTATGAGGTTAGCTTTGCAAGGTCATGATGGCAAACCAATCGACAACGTCGACTATATCAACACACACGGTACATCAACACCAGTAGGTGATACAAAAGAGTTGGAGGCCATTCGTGAAGTATTTGGAAACGCGCCCGTGGCAATCGCTTCAACTAAGTCATTATCAGGACACGCGTTAGGCGCGGCTGGTGTGAATGAGGCGATTTATACCTTGATTATGATGGAAAATAACTTTATTGCGGCATCTGCCAATATTGAAACATTAGATACTGCGGCTGAAGGCTTGAACATCGTACAAAAACGGATTGATAACGTCAAAATTGAAACGGCGCTTTCAAATAGTTTTGGCTTTGGTGGTACCAACGCAACATTAACCTTATCAACCAAAAATCTATAAGTTCGTTAATCGTATATCACCTATAAAGCACATGCGATGAAAATATTAACGGCTTTTGTTCTGCTGGTATTAGTCGGTTGTGCAACAATGATGGGCGACCGGACTGTCAATATTACTGGCGCCCAGATTCAAGAAAAGCTCAATGAGAAGCTATCTATTCCTTTTTCATTGCTAAAAGTCTTTGATGTGCAGTTGGCGAATGCGCTGGTGACATTTGATAAAACCACGGGGCGCATGCATACAACAATGGATGCTAATATATCAAGCGCCATTTTAAATCAGCAATCATCTGGTCAACTGGGGCTTTCTGGTCAATTACGTTTTGATGCAGCGACCAATTCAGTTGTGTTAGATGAGCCTGCGATAGAGCAGGTTAATTTAGCTCAAGCCAATCCACAATTTAATGAAGCACTAAACGCACTAGCCAAAGCCATCGGTAAGGAAATGTTGAAAGGGCTAACCTTATATAAGGTGAAGCCAGAGGATCTTAAGTTTGGTGGCACACAATATCAGCCTAAAGAGATGCTGATAACAGACCGTGGTTTACAAATCAAATTGTCTCCGCAGTAGGCTGGTTGTTAATTACTCATCTGCCAAAATCAGTGCAGCAGCAACATGCCTGCCTTCACTCATTAAAATATTGTAAGTTCTACAAGCTGCATGGGTTGTCATACATTCGACGGCAATTCCTTTTTCCATTAGGCTTGCCGTTAATTTAGGGTGTACAAACCGATGTGTTTTGCCTGTTCCTAACAAGATAACATCAGGCTTAAGCTCAAGTAACTCGTTAAAATGGCCAGCTGTTAAATCAGCAAAGCCGTTAACGAGCCAGTCTTGGACGATTTGATTCGGCATCACGATGAGGTGATTGGTGTAGCGTGTTTTATTAACCTCAACAAAGCCATCCATATATCCAGTAATGAGGTTATTGTCTTCGGATTGCATTCGGTGTAGTTTCATAAGACAACATTTTAACCAATTTTAATCGACTGTCTATTTAATCAATGGCCACATTGATAGGATACCTACTTTTTAGCGTGTTAGATTGTATTGAATGCGCCCTAATTATTCGCATCAATGAAATAAAAAAGTCTTCTGTGCGATTCTGATGATAAATCCTCGATTAGCATCTTAGTTTCATTGCCTGCATAGGCGCTCACAAGGTAAGATAACATCTTTAAGCAAAACTGGTTTTCCTAGCTTCTTGTGCCATTGATATAATACGAATGCAAATATGAATAAGCCCCTCAAAGAGAAATTAAAAAAGTCCAATAAACTCGATAACGTCTGCTATGACATTCGTGGTCCTGTGCTCGAACGTGCCCGAGAAATGGAAGATGAAGGGCAACGTATTATTAAACTTAATATTGGCAACCCTGGTGTATTTGGCCTTGAAGTACCAGATGAAATTCAACAAGATGTAGTACGTAACATTACTAAATCAGGAGTTTATACCGACAGTAAAGGTTTATTTGAACCACGTAAAGCGATTATGCATTACACCCAAAGCAAGCAAATTGCAGGAGTGACGGTTGATGACATTATTATTGGTAACGGTGTTTCTGAGCTGATTGTCATGGCGATGCAAGGGCTATTGAACAATGGGGACCAAGTTTTAGTACCTGCGCCTGACTATCCATTATGGACAGCTGCAGCCACATTAGCAGGTGGTACTGCAAGACATTATCTTTGTGAAGAAGAGAATGATTGGCTACCTAATCTGCAAGACATTGAGTCAAAAATCAATGCTAATACGCGGGCGATTGTGGTCATTAACCCAAATAATCCAACAGGTGCGTTGTACCCAAAAGAAACGCTATTAGGCATTATTGATATTGCTCGCCACCACGGTTTGGTGATTTTTGCTGATGAAATTTATGACAAAGTGCTTTACGATGGGAACGAGCATATTTCCATGGCGTCATTAGCTGATGATGTTTTGTTTGTTACATTTAATGGATTATCTAAAAACTATCGTGCATGCGGCTATCGTGCTGGTTGGATGATTGTTTCAGGAGATAAATCATATGCGCAAGAATATATCGAAGGGCTCAACATGTTGGCTTCTATGCGATTATGTAGCAATGTCCCTGGTCAACTTGCCATACAGACCGCTTTAGGCGGTTATCAAAGCATTGATGATTTAGTCGCGCCAGGTGGGCGCTTATGCAAACAGCGCGATTTAGCTTATGACATGTTAGTTGCGATTCCAGGCGTCACCTGTTTTAAGCCAAAAGCGGCGATGTATTTATTCCCTAAACTGGACCCTGACATTTATCCAATACAAGATGATCAGCAGTTTGTATTGGATTTATTAGAAGAAGAAAAAGTATTATTAGTACAAGGTTCTGGCTTTAACTGGCCAACAGACGACCATTTCCGCGTGGTGTTTTTACCAAATGTGGATGATTTAACCCTAGCGATTAATCGCATAGCAAGATTCTTAAAAAATTATAGAATGAAATTTGGAGCAAAAGTTTGAAGCAACTAAATGTAGGTATTTTGGGCTTAGGAACAGTCGGCGGTGGCACTTACACAGTATTAAAACGAAATGCGGACGAAATGGCTCGTCGGACAGGCGTTAATATCCAAGTAACGCATGTTGCTGATAGAGATGTTGAGCGCGCCAAGACGTTAACCCAGGGCGAAGTGGACATTACAGACGATGCTTTTGCGTTAGTTGCTAATCCAGATGTTGATGTGATTGTTGAGCTGATTGGTGGTTATACCGTCGCCAAAGAGTTAGTTTTAAAAGCTATCGAAAATAAAAAACATGTGGTCACAGCTAACAAAGCGCTAATTGCTTTACATGGCAACGAAATATTTTCTGCAGCGCAAAAAATGGGCGTAATGTTGGCTTATGAAGCCGCTGTTGCTGGCGGTATTCCTATTATTAAAGCTCTGCGCGAGGGATTGGGCGCAAACCGCATTGAGTGGGTTGCTGGCATTATTAATGGCACAACCAACTTTATTTTGACAGAAATGCGCAAAAAAGGACTTGCCTATCAAGAAGTTATCGGTGAAGCGCAGCGCTTAGGCTATGCTGAAGCTGACCCTACTTTTGATGTGGAAGGCATTGATGCGGCGCATAAACTAGTGATTATGTCTGCAATCGCTTTTGGTATGCCACTTAAATTTGATGAGGTGTATACAGAGGGCATTACAAAACTAGCTCAAGCTGATATTCAATATGCTAAAGAGCTCGGTTATATCGTTAAGTTACTTGGTATTGCTAAACGCACAGATGAAGGTGTTGAGTTGCGTGTGCATCCGACCTTGATTCCTGAAAAACGATTAGTGGCAAATGTGGATGGTGCAATGAATGCTGTTGTTGTGCAAGGCGATGCAGTTGGCCCTACCTTGTATTATGGCGCTGGCGCTGGCGCAGAACCGACAGCGAGTGCTGTCGTAGCAGACTTGATTGATGTTGCACGTTTGAAAGATGTCGCGGCCATTCAACGTGCGCCTGCTTTAGGTTATCAAGTTGATGCAGTGCAGGACTTGCCTGTGCTTCCTATCTCAGCCATTAATAGCGCTTATTATTTACGGATGTTTGCAACAGATAAGCCAGGCGTGATTGCCGCTGTAACCAAAATTTTAGCTGATCGGGGAATCTCGATTGATGCCATGATACAAAAAGAACAAGCCATTGAAAAAACAAAAACGGATATGGTTTTTTTGACGCATAAAACCATTGAAAACAACATGGATGCTGCGATTGCAGAAATTGAAGCACTCCCTGCAGTCGTTGGTAGTGTTGTTAAATTGCGGATGGAGACATTAGGTTAAGCATGAAATATTTAAGTACACGTGGACATTCTCCAGCATTAAGTTTTAGCCAAGTTTTGCTTGGTGGATTAGCACCTGATGGTGGTTTATACATGCCAGACAAGTATCCACAATTTGACGACGCAGATTTAACAGCAATGCGCGAGATGAATTATCGCGAATTGGCTTTTGCTATCTTATCTCGCTTAATTGCTGATGATGATATTCCTGCAGATGACTTGCGTACGATTATTAACAAAACTTATACGCCAGAGGTCTATGGGTTTACCCGCAAAGGTCAAAAGGCAGATGACATTACGCCAACGGTTAAGTTGGAAGATGATTTGTACTTACTATCTCTTTCTAATGGCCCAACATTAGCATTCAAAGATATGGCCATGCAGTTGCTTGGTAATCTATTTGAGTATGTGTTGACCAAAAATGGTGAGACAACCAATATTTTAGGCGCAACATCGGGAGACACTGGCTCTGCAGCGGAGTATGCCATGCGAGGCAAAAAAGGCGTGCGCGTTTTTATGCTATCACCACACAAAAAAATGAGCCGTTTTCAAACAGCTCAAATGTTTAGTTTACAAGATGATAATATTTTTAATATTGCGGTGAACGGCGTGTTTGATGATTGCCAAGACATGGTCAAAGCGGTGTCTAACGATGCGGCTTTTAAAGCCAAATATAAAATTGGTGCGGTCAACTCTATTAATTGGGGACGCATCGTCGCGCAAGTGGTGTATTACTTTAAAGGCTATTTTGCTGTAACCACGAGTAATGAGCAAAAAGTGGATTTTTCTGTGCCATCAGGTAATTTTGGCAATGTTTGTGCGGGTCATATTGCACGGATGATGGGCCTGCCAATTAATCGATTAGTCGTCGCGACTAATGAGAATGATGTCTTAGATGAATTCTTTAGAACAGGTGTTTATCGCCCACGCGGTTCCGCCAACACTTATCACACTTCTAGTCCTTCTATGGATATTAGCAAGGCTTCTAACTTTGAGCGTTTTATTTATGATTTATTAGACCAAAATGGTGACAAAGTACGTGAATTGTGGGCGGGTATTGATCAAGGTGGTGCATTCGATATTCAACAATTATTAAAAAAAGTGAGAACTTTTGGTTTTGTTTCAGGTAGTAGCAATCACGCAGCGCGGATGAAAACAATACGAGCGACCAATGCAAAGTATGGTGTCGTGATTGATACACATACCGCTGACGGACTTAAAGTCGCGCTAGAACATCGCGAGAAGGGCACACCAATGATTGTGCTTGAAACGGCTTTGCCAGCAAAGTTTGAAGATGCGCTGGTTGAGGCATTAGGCCAAGTGCCGCCAAGACCAGCCAGCTTAAATGGTATTGAAGATTTACCACAGAAATTTACCGTGATGGATGTCGATGTGAATGCTATTAAAACCTTTATCCAAGAAAAAGTAGCATGAAACAGTATTTAGCACTTTGCCAAAGAATCATCGACGAAGGTAAGTGGGTCGAAAACAAAAGAACTGGCAAACGTTGCTTAACGGTGATCAATGCGGATTTAACCTATGATGTTGATCAAGGTCAGTTTCCCTTGGTGACAACCAGAAAAAGCTATTACAAATCAGCAATTGCTGAAATGATTGGTTATATTCGCGGCTATGACAACGCAGCAGATTTTAGGAAAATTGGCACTAAAACATGGGATGCGAATGCCAATGAAAATAAAGATTGGTTGGCAAACCCTTACCGTAAGGGTGAAGATGATTGCGGATTTATCTATGGGAAAATAGGGCGAAACTTCCCAAAACCTGATGGTGGCACTGTTGATGTGCTCAGTAATATTTACAATAATTTGCGCGCTGGCATTGATAATCGAGGTGAAATTTATACCTTTTATCACCCTGGTGCGTTTCACATGGGCTGTTTGCGTCCATGTATGTACAGTCATCACTTTTCGCTGCTAGACGGCACGCTTTACCTTAACAGCACGCAAAGAAGCTGCGATGTGCCATTAGGTTTGAATTTTAATATGGTGCAAGTGTATTTTTTGCTGGCGATTATGGCACAAATAACAGGTCATCAAGCAGGTAAGGCATATCATAAAATTGTCAATGCGCACATTTATGAGGACCAGCTAGATTTAATGCAAAATGTACAATTAAAACGCGAGCCTTTTCAACCACCAACTCTGATCATTAACCCTGATATTAAAACCTTACAAGATTTAGAAACATGGGTTACTGTAGATGATTTTGAAGTGCAAGGCTATGAATGTCATGAGCCAATTGCTTATCCATTTAGCGTCTAATCACCATTTCAATCTTGTATTATTAAATTGCGCTAAGTAAAAACTAATCTTACCTTTATGACACAACTATCGATAATCGTCGCTGTTGCGAACCAAAATGTGATTGGCATTAATAACACGTTGCCTTGGCATTTACCTGAAGATTTAAAACGTTTTAAAGCTTTAACTATGGGTCATCATATTGTGATGGGTCGCAAAACGTATGAATCCTTAGGCCGTTTGTTACCAGGCAGAACAACGGTGATTGTGACGCGCAATAAACACTATGCTGTTGAGGGTGCTATCGTTGTGCATAGTGTGGAACAGGCGCTAGCAGTTTGTGCCAACGATGATGAAGTGTTTTTAATCGGTGGTGCTGAGTTATATCAACAAGGGTTTGCTCATGCCGACAAGCTGTATATCACAGAGGTGCATACCGATGTTGAGGGTGATGCCTTTTTGCCTGATTTTGATTTATCGCAGTGGAATGAAGTAGCGCGTGAGTCGCATCAAGCGGAAAATGGTTTGTCATTTAGCTATGTGACTTATCAACGACGCATGGTTGATAAGTCAGCTTAACTTCACCTTTTACGTACGTACACAATCTACGTAATAAATGGCTTTGCCATTCACGACTTCCTTAACCAACCCATGTACATCAGTTTCAAAGCCTGGGAATCGCTCATTAAAAATACGCGCAAATTTCAAATAATCAATGATGACCTGATTAAATTGTTCGCCTGGAATCAATAATGGAATACCAGGTGGGTAAGGGGTCAATAAAACAGCTGTCGTGCGACCTTCTAAATGGTCGATAGAAACACGGTCAATATCGCGATGCGCCATTTTAGCAAATGCATCAGTTGGCTTCATCGCAGGAACCATATTGGATAAGTACATATCAGTTGTGAGGCGCGCGATGTCATTCGCTTTATAAACATCATGAATTTGTGTGCATAAATCACGTAAGCCTAAGTGCTCATAGATAGGGTGTTTTTGAGCAAACTCAGGGAGTACTTTCCAAATCGGTTGATTCTTGTCGTAGTCATCTTTAAATTGTTGTAAGGCAGCAACCATCGTGTTCCAACGACCTTTGGTGATACCAATAGTGAACATAATAAAGAAAGAATATAGACCTGTTTTTTCGACAATC
>JBFJJY010000067.1:0-7900 GCA_041612055.1 Methylophilaceae bacterium
GTTGCAAAAACCAGAAATCCCTGCACCGCCAGCAATCATAGAACCGTTACCGCCGGTAAGCATTCCAGAACCACCAAAACCAGAACCGATTAAAAAAGAGCCAAAACCGATTATTAAGCCAGAGCCAATCAAAAAAATTGTTGCGCCTGAGCCAATTTCGCAACCAGAGGTGGCTCCGCCGCCGCCAGTTGAAAACGTGATTGCGGTAGCGCCATCAACTGAGCGTATAGCAGAAGTCGTTGTGCCGCCACCCACACCCGTGGAACCGCCACCGCCTGAGCCCAGTCAGGTCGATATAGACAACGCATTGAGCACTTATGGTAATTTATTGGGTCGTGCCATTGCAAAATATAAATCCTATCCTAAGATTGCAGAAAGACGTGGTTGGGAAGGCACCGCTCTGCTTGACCTTAAAATAGACAGTAATGGCAATGTGTTGTCGGCTGTTGTACGAGAGAGCAGCGGCTATGATGCATTAGATAAGCGCGCATTAGAAATGGTAGAAAAAGCTTCTCCATTCCCTGCGCCACCAAAAGTACTACAAGGTCGTTCATTTAATATTTCAGTTCCTGTCGCTTTTAAGCTGTCAAATGGCTAGAAAAAGCACACATCTACCAAAAACAAGATCGCTACGAGACTTGTTATTGGTACATGAGTTAATCTTTATCACCCTGATTATACTGGCCGTGCTGGGTGGTGTTTTTGGTATTCACCTATGGGACAAATCTGCAAAAGAATCTCAACGCATTCACACTTTGGTGCAGGAAACACAACAAACGCGAGGTGATTTATATCGGCAAATGAAAGAGCTGTTTGATGCATTCTTGTTGAGTGACCTCAATGCAAAAGAAGAATACAAAGCATATACAAAGTCTATTTTGATACACTTTCAAAACTTAGAAAGATTGGCAGTTGGTGTTGAAGAGCAAAAGGCGATTGCTGATTTAAAAGAAAACTATCAAATATTTGTTTCAGAAGCCCCCGATCTGTTTTACCGATACCAAACTAGTCCTAATAGCGAATCACGTAAAGCATTATATCAAGACATGGAAACAGGCATATTTAGTCGTTATGAAACCGTTTCAAAGCGAGTAGAGAACCTACTCACCTTAAAACAAAATGAACTTAAAACACGATTACAGGATGCCAAACAAACGTCCATTATCATATTAAGCATTCCTGTTTTATTAGCTGGACTACTATTACTGGTTTCTCGTACCTTCTTGAAACATGCCATTGTCAAACCAATCCATGCCATGATGAAAGCAACGCGAGAAATTAGTGCTGGCAACTTAGAACATCAAGTGCCAGATGCCGGAGCCGAAGAGCTTTCGATTCTTTCGCAAGAAATCAATAAAATGGCTGATGATTTAGCAGAAAGTCGTGATGCATTAGTCCGTACTGAAAAGCAAGCAGCACTTGGGTTACTGGTCCCGATGCTGGCACACAATATTAGAAATCCATTAGCAAGCATCCGTGCCACTGCACAAGTCATCGACGTCAGAGATGATGATAAGGAAACGCAAGAATCAATCAATGGCATCATGAACACGGTGGATAGATTAGAGCGTTGGACCACTTCACTGTTAGCTTACTTACATCCAGTCAAACCCGCTTTAAGCAACGTATCATTTAAAAAAATTGTGCAAAGCTCACTTGTGCCACTACAACAAAAACTAAAAGAAAAAGAAATTACGATTGTCATCAATATTCAACCTGAAGAAGCATATGTTTTGACGGATGAACACTTACTGGAACAAGTGTTTTACAACTTAATTTTAAACGCTATTGAAGCTTCCCCTCAGCGTTGTGAAATTCAATTTATCGCGCTTATTGATCAAAATAAGTTATCAATCAATATCATAGACCAAGGTAGCGGCATGCCGTTTATCCCTTTACCTAATGCTATTAGTCCTGGAAGATCAACAAAACGATTTGGTACTGGTTTAGGTATTCCATTTGCATTTAAAGCTTGTGAAGTGCTAGATGGCAGTATTCACTTTCAGTCAATCGAACCAAATGGAACGCAAATTACATTAGAATTCCCACAATAAACTGGATAAATTGAGTCACAACTACGGTCTTCATCTGTTGCATAAATTTCTTTCGATTCTGCTTGCTTTAATTGTTAATTTTTACAACAATAGAACTGTCATTTACAAAACAGCTCTTAATCAACGTAGTTAAGACCAATCAATAGATAAATAAATTTATGCTTAATCAAACCGTTCCCGATTTCGAACTCCCCGCAACAAGCGACCACACATTTAAACGCTCAAACTATCTTGGTAAAAATCTAATTGTTTACTTTTATCCAAAAGATGCGACGCCAGGTTGCACCACCCAAGGAATGCAATTTAGAGATTTCTACCAAGAATTTCAGGCCGCCAATACAGAAATTGTAGGGATTTCACGTGACAGCCTTAAATCGCATGAAAACTTTAAAGCGAAGTTTAGCTTCCCATTTGAGCTGCTATCCGATGCAGATGAAATCGCCTGCAATCTTTTTGATGTGATTAAAATGAAAAACATGTATGGAAAACAGGTGCGTGGCATTGAACGAAGCACTTTTGTTATCGATAAAAATGGCGTTCTGATTAAAGAGTGGCGCAAAGTAAAAGTGAATGGTCATGTAGAAGAAGTACTGTCATTTATTCAATCAATTTAATTATTTAAATCTATTCTCTATCCTTATGGCAAAAAAAAATCCGACAACGACAAAGTTATTTGTTTTAGACACGAATGTATTAATGCATGATCCTTCATCATTGTTTAGATTTGAGGAACACGATATCTTTTTGCCAATGGTGACACTCGAAGAGCTAGACAATAATAAAAAAGGATTAACAGAAGTTGCACGCAATGCCCGACAAGCTAGCCGATATTTAGAAGAAATCGTCGGAACGGATTTAGTCGATTTAGATAAGGGCTGCCCGCTTGCGATTCAGGGTAACCGCCATGTCACAGGACGACTATTTCTGCAAACCAATCAGGTCAGTACAGAACTCCCAGGTCTAGCTGGCAGCAAGGCTGACAATCAAATCATCAGCGTTGTATTGAGTCTACATACCCAGCATGCTAACCGTGAAGTTGTTTTAGTCAGTAAAGATATTAATATCCGGATTAAAGCACGGGCCATGGGCTTGGCTGCTGAAGACTACTTTAATGACAAAGTATTAGAAGACACCGACCTGCTCTACAGCGGTAGTAAAGAATTACCAGAGGATTTCTGGGAAAATCACAGTAAAGATATGGAGTCATGGCAAGAGTCTGGCAACATGTACTATCGGATTACAGGTCCATTGGTCAGTAGCTTTTTGATTAATGAATTTATTTATTATGATTATGAGAAGCCATTTCATGCCATCGTGCGCAAGATAGAAAATAACAGCGCGGTATTACAAGTCATTCAAGACCACTCGCAACCTAAACATAATGTATGGGGCATCACTGCGCGTAATCGTGAACAAAATTTTGCTTTAAATTTGCTCATGGATCCCGATATCGATTTTGTTACTTTACTTGGTCAAGCAGGCACTGGCAAAACACTATTAACCTTAGCTGCGGCGTTAACACAAACACTGGATAAAAAAACCTATTCAGAAATCATTATGACGCGTGTTACCGTCCCTGTTGGTGAAGACATTGGCTTTTTACCAGGAACAGAAGAGGAAAAAATGGCGCCTTGGATGGGTGCATTAGAAGATAATTTAGATGTGCTGAATAAAACAGATGAAGATGCTGGTGAATGGGGCCGTGCGGCAACACAAGACCTTATTCGAACACGCATTAAAGTCAAATCACTTAACTTTATGCGTGGTCGCACATTTTTGCATAAGTTTTTAATTATTGACGAGGCACAAAACCTAACGCCTAAACAAATGAAAACCCTCATTACTCGTGCAGGTCCAGGTACAAAAGTAGTTTGTTTAGGTAATATTGAACAAATCGACACACCCTATTTAACTGAAGGTAGCTCAGGCTTAACTTATGTGGTTGATCGATTCAAAGACTGGCCGCACAATGGCCATATGACACTCATCCGTGGCGAACGCTCCCGCTTAGCTGATTTTGCTGCTGAAGTTTTGTAAACATTCAATATGCCTCCTCAACAGTGGGTAGTCTAGCTTCATGACTAAGAAGTTCTATATCATTCTGATTGCGCAGTTTCTTTCTGCGCTGGCGGATAATGCATTACTGTTTACCGCAATTGCCTTACTTGCCGCCATTAGTGCACCCGAATGGCATACGCCTTTACTCCAGCAATTTTTTGTCGTTTCCTATATTTTATTGGCTCCTTTTGTAGGATCAATCGCAGACTCGTTTCCTAAAGGCAGCGTTATGTTTTCTTCCAATATGATTAAAGTATTTGGTTGTGCCGCCATGATATTTGGCATGCAGCCGTTATACGCTTATGGAATTGTCGGCATCGGTGCGGCTGCTTATTCACCTGCAAAATATGGCATCTTAACTGAGCTACTGCCTAGCAATCAACTGGTTGCTGCTAATGGATGGATGGAAGGTTCAACAGTGACTGCCATTATTTTCGGCGCAATTCTAGGCGGTATGCTGGCGACTAATAACTTGCAATTAGGTATGTGGATTATTGGCGGGCTCTATCTGGCTGCCGCTATCTTTAATTACTATATTCCTAAACTGCCAATTGACCATAAACTCGAACAAAAAAGTTTATTTTATATCCTTAAAGATTTTCTACATGCTTTTCTAACTTTATGGAAAGACCCACTTGGCCAAGTTTCTTTAGCAGTGACAACCTTGTTCTGGGGTGCTGGCGCAACCTTACGCCTCGTTGTACTATCGTGGGCCGCTGTCGTCTTAAACTTTTCGATTGAGCAATCGACACAACTTATCGCAATGGTCGCCGTTGGTATTGCCGTTGGTTCTATTCTTGCATCGCGCTACATTACACTGGAAAGCTCTGTCAGAGTATTGCCTGCTGGCATTATTATGGGCTGTCTAGTGGTAGCGATGGTCTTTGTTACGCATTGGATGATGGCTGGTGTTTTATTATTTATCATTGGTGCACTAAGTGGTTTTTTCGTCGTTCCACTTAATGCATTACTACAACATAGAGGCCACCTATTAATTGGTGCAGGCCATTCCATCGCAGTACAAAACTTTAATGAGCATATCGGCATTCTGATTATGCTCGGCTTTTACTTACTCATGGTAAAAGCCGGTATTCATATCAACTTAATTACGGCTACTTTTGGTATCTTTATTATCCTCAGCATGAGCATCATCAACCGCGTTTACCGAAATGTTCATATTACAGACCCGCGTTAATGCAGTTTCACTTGCGGCTCTGTTCTTCTCGAAATAAACCGTCCTAGCGATTGTAATAGGACTGAAAAGAAGCCATGTAACGCGACTAAATGCATCTGGTAAAGCGAACGATACATAATGCGAGCAATCAGGCCTTCTATGTACATAGAACCACCAGAAATTGCGCCCATTAAGCTGCCCACTGTTGTATAACGTCCTAAATTGACTAAAGAACCATAATCTCTATATTTATAAAGCGGCAATTTTTGTTTACCTGCAACTCTTTGCTTCATTGTTTTAATTAACAAGGAAGCCTGCTGATGAGCCGCTTGCGCACGTGGTGGAACGTTTGCAGTATGGCCTACCCAAGGACAAGCTGCGCAATCACCAAATGCAAACACATTCTCATCGAGTGTCGTTTGTAACGTTTGTTCGACCACTAGTTGATTAATACTGTTGGTTTCTAAACCATCGATATTCTTAAGAAAATTGGGTGCTTTAATTCCTGCAGCCCACACTACAAGTGCAGATGGGATAAAACGTCCACTGTGGGTATGCACCCCTTTTTCGGTCACTTCAGTCACACGCTCACCTGTATTCACTTGCACACCTAATTTATTTAGCTCCAATGTTACAGAGTCAGCCAATTTTCTTGGCAAGGCAGGTAGCAATTGCTCGCTTGCCTCAATAATCGTAATTTTGACATCTTTTTCCGCGTTAATATTATCCAAACCATAGGCAGCCAATTCTCGCGTTGTATTATGCAACTCTGCCGCCAACTCAACACCGGTCGCGCCTGCGCCAACAATAGCAACATTTAATTGACCCTCTTCTATCGGCGTCGTTTGCGTTTGCGCTCTGACTAACGAATTATGTAATTTACGATGAAATCGTTCAGCCTGATCTTGAGTATCGAGTGCAATAGAATGTTCCATTGCGCCTTTTACTCCAAAATCATTGGTCGTACTGCCAACTGCAATCACTAACGTGTCATATGGTATTCCTCTAGCAGGGATAACCTCAAACCCATCTTCATCATGATATGGTCCAAGCAAGACCTCTTTCTTCTTTCTATCGAGCCCATTCATACGACCTAAACGAAACTTAAAATGGTGCCAATGCGCTTGTGCAAGATAATTAAGCTCATGCTTTTCTGGATCCATGCTACCCGCAGCAATCTCATGCAGCAGTGGTTTCCATACATGCGTGCGACTGCTATCAATCAACGTAATCGACGCTTTCTTTTTCTTCCCTAAAGAATCCCCTAAACGTGTGGCAAGCTCCAAACCACCTGCACCACCACCCACGATCACAATGTGATGTAACTTTTCAGTTGTCATATTTAATCTTTTCTTTTTTATCATATTTAAGATGAAACAAAAACGCGCTTACAGACGGACAGCCGGTAAGCGCGTGAACATCAATCAAGACTAACTAATCCATTTATTCTAACCAAGGTTTTCCATCTGTACCTTCGTAATGTGTACGGATATAGGCCATTGCTTGTAAGATATCATCCGTGGTCAAACCATCACCAGTATGTCCTTCAATTTGTTTATGCCATTTAAACATCGTACCTTTACCAGATTTGCCTGGTGTACCACCAGCAATCGTTTCAAACATCCCTTTATCTGTAGCATTTTGCGGATAAACCCATTGGTTATCCCAGATACTTTGACCACCTTCAGGTTGCTTTTTCAAACCTGGCGCCATCACACCCTCTAGTTTACCACCATGACATCCAGTACAATTATTATAGTTATAAGCTCTTTGACCTAGTTTTTTTAGCTTTTCTGGATCATTCGCAAAAATCTCATTGTATGGATTTTTGCAAGTCTCTAAAAACGTTTTTGCCGCATCTGAATCTTCAGCAGTTACTTTAATATTCAATGGACTACCATCAATGACAGAAACCAAGTTACATCCACCACCACTTGCAGCAGCAGTATTAGCTTTTGCTTCTCCAGCAGCAGCACCCTCTTCTTGACTTCCACAAGCTGTTAGCATTGTTACCAGCGCTAATAGCGCAATGCTATATTTCACTTCTTTCATTTATAACTCCTAAATTTGTTAAATCGATTACTGGCTATATTTTAATTGTTATTAACGAGATGTTCCAATATGTATAGTTTACCTGCTATTGAGCAATTATCAAAAAAAACGGTCACACTTTATGTGTAACCGTTTTTAATATCGATACTAATTAATTGAAATTATTTCAACCAAGTTTTACCGTCATTACCTGCGTACTCTGTACGGATATAAGCAATTGCTTGCAAAATTTCATCCGTTGATAAGCCGTCACCAGTATGTCCTGGCAACTGTTTGTGCCAGATGAACATTGTTCCTTTTGCTGACTTACCTGGAGTGCCACCAGCAATGGTTTCAAACATACCTTTGTCTGTAGCATTTTTTGGGTAAACCCATTGGTTATCCCATTGGCTTTGACCGCCTTCAGGTTGTTTTCTTAAACCAGGAGCCATGACACCTTCTAATTTACCACCGTGACAACCTGTACAGTTGTTGTAGTTGTATGCTCTTTTACCAAGCTTTTTAAGTGCTGATGGATCTTTTGCAAAAATTTCATTGTATGGGTTTTTACAAGTTTCCAAAA
>JBFJJY010000068.1:0-7853 GCA_041612055.1 Methylophilaceae bacterium
CCGCTACTCATGGTTTTTGTCACCATATAAGGCCCAACACGACGAATACCTTTTGCCGCCAGCGTATTGGTACTTTCCAACATACTTTCAGTCGAGGTGCCGCCTGCACCAACAATCAAACCTGTACGTACATTAGAAACCAATGCTTCTGGCAAAGATGCATCTTTAATGGCTTCTTGCATCGCAATCCAACTGTAGGCATGGCCTTTTGCCATAAAACGCAATAATTTACGATCAATCAGTGATTCAATATCTAAATTTTTAACAGAACCTGCTACATGCGAACGCAAGCCATGCTCTGCATACTCAGGTTGGTACGTGATGCCCGACTGACCTGCATAAAGGCTATTTTTAACTTCCTCTTTATTGTTACCTAGGCTAGATACAATGCCTAACCCCGTAATCACAACACGTTTCATTACGTGCTTCTCCCTACTTACTAATTAAAAATTATCTGTTCGTGTGAACAACCCCACACGCAAATCAGTGGCTGCATAGATATCTCTGCCATCAATACTCATCGTTGCATCAGCAATACCCATGACCAGTTTGCGCATAATCACGCGTTTTAAATCAATAGTATAAGTTGCCATTTTTGCACTAGGCAATACTTGGCCTGAGAATTTAACTTCTCCTGCGCCTAATGCGCGACCTTTACCAGGTCCGCCTTTCCATCCTAAATAAAAACCAACCAGTTGCCACATCGCATCCAAACCCAAACAACCTGGCATCACGGGATCTCCCGTGAAATGGCAATCAAAGAACCATAAATCTGGATTAATATCTAACTCTGCAATAATTTGACCGTTACCATATTTGCCGCCTTCGTCGGTAATACTGACGATGCGATCAAACATTAACATCGGTGGTAGTGGCAACTGTGCATTGCCCTCTCCAAACATTTCTCCGCGCCCGCAGGCTAATAATTCTTCTTTAGTATAACTATTTTGTTTTGCCATTATGTTTGTTCTTTATCAATTAAAATGATGATTAACGCTATTTTCGCTGGAAAACGCTTTTCATGAAACCCCTAACTGAATGTATTGCTAAATAAAGCCTGTTTTTTGTTCAGTAAGCCATGCGTATTAATACACAATTTTGGGCTATTTTGTATTCAAAATTTCAGTTGCAGTGACACCAAACGCTTGCTTAAATGCACGGCTGAAGTGTGAAATGTCATTAAATCCCCACTGAAATGCAATATCAGAAATGCGTTGGTGCTGATTATTGCTAGCGACCAATGCATCATAACAATGTTTTAGACGCCGTGATAATACATATCGCATTAATGAGGTATTTTCTTCTTGAAGCAACATATTGATATAACGCGGCGTGCATTGCACGGCTTGAGCAATCACATGTGGTGTTAAATCTGGATCGGTTAAGTGATGCTCAACAAAGGATTTAATTTGGTGCAATACAAATGATCGGCTTCGAGATAGCTCGTAGTGTTGAGGCCGAGTTGTTGCGAATGCGAGTGTTATTGAGTCTAAAGCCACTTCAGACAGCCGATTAAATGTCATCACATCCATTTGCTTCAGTTGCGTCGTTATTGATCCAATCAAATTCGCTGCAATCAAACCAACTCCTGCTTGGCTTGATACTTTTCGCGCTGTACAAAGTTCAACACCAAAAAGTCTCTCACGCATTATTTTTTTCGGCACAGAAACAATGACTTTAGAAAACGCTTCTGGGCAGTGAATCAAATGTGGTTTTGTCGCATCATAAATAGTCATTTCACCTGGCTGCAAAAAAACTTCTCTTCCATCTTGCGCAATCATATAACGGCCAGACAATAATAAAACAGCCAAATAATTATCTTGATTAGCCGCATAAGGCTCTGCTTTAAGACGCTGAATCTTGATGCCATTTGAAGAAACGGTGGATAACTTCAGTTGTTCCCATGGATAAATGGTTGTTTGGTCGCGGAGCTGAATATTAGTAGGCGCACTCACTTCAACCTTGGTATATTCACGTGCAATCATGTCGCGTAACCACTCTTGTCGAGCAGATAAAGGCAGCGGCTCAGTGTCATATTGCATCGCAACTTCCGCTACTGATTTTTTTAATGCAGTCATGCAACGATCCTTTCAATCAATATCAAAAAACACCTCGATATAGCCATCCAATCATCATTTACATTGATCATAGAAGCAAATCTTATCATTGTAAATTAAGTCACTTCCGTCTCAGTCAACATCCACTTCCGTATCAGCCAAGCCAACCATGAGCAAAACAAACATACTAATTGCACTATTTTTTTGGGAGTTTGCAATGCAACAATATCAGCGCACTAACATCATACTGCTCAGAGGCGCGTGCTTATGGTTTTTAATGGCCCTCCTGCTTGCATGGTTCATGGTCGCGCTCAACTTTGATTTATCGCTATTTAAGTTAATTTTTCAAGGGAAATTTACACGCCTATTACAAGCGCATATTGACTTTCTACTCATGACTGCACTAATTTTAGGTATTTATGCCGCAAAAGTCCCACTGCCATGGCATGTTAACTGGGCAATGGTTATTGGCGCTTTTACTAATTCAAGTTTGTTTTTGTTAATGGCCATTTTTCCTGTTTTAGACACGCCTGACTTAGCACCCCCTTTTGCTTTTCAACTGTATCTTTTTGCTAGCTTACTCACCACGAGTTATGGCTTTGGTAAAGCCTCTGTTTTGGTCCTGTTGTCCACTTTCAAATCTGCCCATTAATTAATAAAATCCATGCAACAATATCTTAGAGCGCATGATGAAGTGATTGTGCTTATTGCTGCGTTGATATTATTGATTGCTGCAGCAACAAAACCCAGTGTGCCGTTTAAAAAAGAAATTAAAAGTTATCTTATTCTTGTAGACGTCACACAAAGCATGAATGTGTCAGACATGATGTTGCAGGGCAAACCTGTTTCTAGGCTGGCTTTTACCAAAGATTTATTAAAACAGACGATTAAAAATATCCCCTGTCACGCTCGTGTTGGCTTGGGTATTTTTTTTAAAGCCGATATTGTGCTGTTATACACACCGATTGAAATCTGTCGCAACATGAACCTTATTGCAGACACTATCGACCATCTAGAATGGAGAATGGCGTCAAGAGGTAATAGCAATATTCGGTTAGGGTTGCAATCTATTTCAGCTAAATTAGCCACATTTGATACACCAACTAACGTCATTTTTATGACCGATGGCGATGAAGCGCCACCGTTAAATGCGATCACCAAAACGAATATTGTAGGCTGGAATGTGGACACTGATTTATTGCTAGTTGGTCTCGGCACAAGTAAAGCTAGCCCCATTCCTAAGCTTAATGCAAACAATCATCCTGTGGGCTATTGGTCAATCTACTCCATCAAAATGGCACCTGGTGTGGCAGTGAATGAAGGGCCAAATGACGCCAGAGATGAATCGTATGCAAGTGCGCCCTATGAATACTATCTCTCTAAGCTGGATGAATCGTATATGACAGAATTAGCAGCGGAAACAGGCAGTAAGTATCTTAAAGCGACTGACGCCAACCGTTTATTACATGCGATGCTGAATCAAAAAATGCGTTATCACGACCAAGTCAACCTTGATATTAGCTGGCTTTTAGCAATCGGTGCATTGTTGTGCATACTGTCTTTGTTTATTGCTAGCATTCCAACAACTGTTCAACACCACCTGAAACAAATCAAACAAAAATTTAACTATACAAACCTGTATACACTCTTTAAAAAATAGTTTAGTATTGTTACATTATGTTACAAATAGTCATTTATTCATACCAATCTTAAATTAGGAAATCACGATGAGCGATCGTCAATTAACCGACTGGCGTCAACATGCGTTGGCACTAGAATCTGAAGTCAATAAAGTCGTTGTAGGACAAAGCACTCCAATCCGATTAATTACCACCTCAATTTTTGCACGCGGACACGTATTGCTTGAGGGTGATGTCGGCGTGGGTAAAACAACATTGCTACGTGCTATTGCACGTGGTGTTGGTGGTGCGTACCAACGGATTGAAGGCACGATTGATTTAATGCCAAACGATTTGGTTTATCACACCTATTTAGGTGAAGATGGTAAGCCACATGTGAGCCCTGGTCCTATTTTAGAAGCTGGTGAGGATTTATCGATTTTCTTCTTTAATGAAATTAACCGTGCTAGACCACAAGTACATTCTTTACTGCTGCGTGTGATGGCAGAACGTACACTGACCGCTTTCAATAAAGAACATCATTTTCCGCATATGTTGGTGTTTGCTGATCGTAACCAAGTGGAAAAAGAAGAAACCTTTGATATTCCATCAGCCGCACGTGACCGCTTTATGATGGAGATTCCAATAGTGGTACCAAAAGATCACGATATTATGGAATCGTTGGTATTTGATACCCGATTTCATAACGTAGACAAACTTGTTTCTGGCGTACCAGAAAACATTCTGCAATATAAAGAGCTCAATGCTTTTGCTGCACAATTACAAGATAGCGTGACCGCGAGCCCAGCTTTACGTCAGTATGCGCTTGAACTATGGCAAGCAACAAAAGCACCAATAGATTACGGTGTTAAAGTTTCTGGTGTTGATATGAATCGTCTTGTGCTTTCGGGCGCTAGCCCTCGCGGCATGGGCATGCTATTAAGAGCTGCGCGTGTCAACGCATGGTTGAATAACAGAGATGCCGTACTGCCTGATGATATTCATGCGGTATTCCACGAAACGATTGCCCATCGTGTAGTGTTTAGCCCTGTTTACGAAATGCGTCGCACTGAGATTGCGCGCGAGATGCTAAACGGTATTGTTAATGTTATTGCTGCACCGTAGTCATATCCGCCATATCCTATTAATTAACTATGCATTCTAATCAGATTAAAGAGTTTAGTTACCATATTAATTGGCGCTCCAATTCGCGCCGACCCGGTAGCCATCGCAGCAATCAGCGTGGGATGGGCATGGAGTTTCGTGGCCATGCTACGTTATTGTCATACCCTGACCCTAGACGGATTGATATACGACAAACCATCCGCGACCCGATGGAACAAATTTATGTGCGTATTTTTAATCAAAAAAGTGCGGCACCTGTGTTTGTTTTATGCGATATGTCGGGTTCTATGCAATATGGCAGTCATCAGCGCAAAATTGCTATCGCAGCTGAAATTACACAATCAGTTGCACAATCCGTGACACACAATGGCGACCCATTTGGCTTTATTGGCTTTGATGATGAAGTGCGTGAAGATTGGATTAGCACGCTATCAGCAAGGCCACACATTGCCGTTGAAATGGCTGAACGCTTAAAAGATTATCAACCTGGTGAAGTTGGCAGTGCTGCGTTAATTGACACTGTCCGCATGTTGCCACGCGAGCGTTCTTTAATCTTTTTGGTCTCTGATTTTCATATGCCAATGGCTGACTTAGAGGCAGCACTGGTGTTAATGCTACGTCATCATATTATTCCTGTGGTGTTATGGGACACATCAGAATATAGCGATTTACCTGAGTTTGGTATTGCCAATGTGACTGACCCAGAAACCGGTGCTAAGCGAACTTTATTTTTACGTAAAGAATATAGGAATCGTATCTTAGAAAGCTTCAACCAACGCCGTAAAGCGATTGAAGATTTGTTTTTACGCTTTGATATGCAGCCTTTCTTTGTGACCAACCAATTTGATGCCGACTTATTAGGTGACTATTTCCATCAATATGTCGCTGCTTAATCATGATGAGTAAACTTATGCAACCAAGTCATACAACACGTAATATTTTCATTCAACTTTTCATTGTCTGTTTAATGTGCTTTTCACAGTACATTTACGCAGACGTTAAACTACCCTCAGTTGACGACCAATATGTAGAGCTCCAGTTAGAAGATCCTATACGTGACGCTGGCTATGTCGTTGGTGATCTTCTGAGTAGGAAAATCACGCTTACCATTAAAAAGCCTTATCAGCTCATTGAGGAGTCGCTACCTATCGTTGGTTACGAGCATCGATATAAAGGCCAAGTATCGGGAATTGAACTAGCAGCCATCACTAAAGAAACAACAGTGAACAGGGATAGTGAAACTCACGTACTAGATTTAACTTATCAAGTATTCACAACCGGCCGTGTTGCAAAGCCTGCTGCATTACGAGCAGAAATTATAAAATTACGTAATACAGAAAATGCTAAAGAAGTCGTCGAATATAGAATCCCCTCTTTTAACTTTAGAGTGTCTCCATTGTCTGTGATTGGTCAAGTTAAACTCGACCAAGAAATGTATCCTTTTATCCCGCCACTGACTTTAGATAACAGTAAAATAATTTTTCATCTCAAAATATTAGCTACGCTGTTGGCATTAGCACTGCTTGGGTTACTGTATATATTTGGTACACATGCGTGGCTACCAAGAATGGGCGCTCCATTTGCCAAAGCCTATCGCGATATCAAAAAAATGAACAACTCGCCAGAAGGCATTAAACAGGCCGTATCTCGTGTACATGAATCACTGAATAAAACCGCAGGTGCAAGTTTGTTTAGTAACAACTTAGACGCTTTTTTGACTAGAAAACCGGCTTTTGCACCTGCAAAACAAGAGATTGAGAAATTCTTTGGCTTATCACATCAAGTATTTTTTCAAGATGCCTCGCACGATCTCCAGCATGACAATCCTAAATCTTGGTTGTTATCATTATGTCGTACGTTACGTGATTGTGAACGTGGCTT
Organism: Methylophilaceae bacterium; assembly: GCA_041612055.1. Classification (GTDB taxonomy): domain Bacteria; phylum Pseudomonadota; class Gammaproteobacteria; order Burkholderiales; family Methylophilaceae. The sequence goes on from JBFJJY010000068.1 coordinate 6,683, forward strand.
AGTACCCGACATTGCCCAAGGAGACAATGCTTAATGGCTTTCACTCATCCATTAGTATTGTGGCTACTGCCTTTGGCTTTACTGCCCATATTACTTGAGCGATCACATACCAGAAGTTACTCGTGGGTTGATATGCTGCCGCATGACCCACTTTCTGACATCATCGGCTTGTTGCTTAAACTACTAGCAACCATCAGCATCATTGCTATTATTTTAGGCATTGCCGATCCACATACCCTTGAGCAAAAAGTAGAAAAGATTGGGATTGGCGCGCAAATTGGTTTAGTGCTGGATAGAAGTGCCAGTATGGATGACCCGTTTTCTGGCGGCGTTGCAGCAGGTAATGTTGGTGAAACTAAATCGGCTGCTGCTAGCAGATTGATGACGGAGTTTGTTAATGCTCGTGAGAACGACATGGTTGGCATTATTACTTTTAGTAACTCTGCGATGTACGTGCTACCACTGTCTGAGAACCGTGAAGCGGTGCTGTCTGCCATTAGAGCAACTTCTGGCAATGCATTGTTTCAGACCAATATTGGTGCGGGTTTAACCAGTGCGGTGAGCTTATTCAACGACGTTCCTGACTCTGGCTCACGCGCCATTATTCTGATTTCTGACGGTGCTGGCAGAGTCGATGGTGTGGTGCAACAAAAGTTAAAAGACTGGCTACATCAGTTTAATATTACGTTGTATTGGATTGTATTAAGACAACCAGGTGGCATCAGTATTTTTGATCCGAAATATGAAAACTGGACCGAAATGGAATTACCGCCTGTACAAATTGAATTGCATAACTTTTTTAAAACATTAGATACGCCTTTTCAAGCTTATGAAGCTGATGATCCTAAATCATTAGAAGCTGCGATCTTTGATATTAATAAAAAAGAAAAGAAACCCATCACTTATCTGGAAAAAATTCCTGGTAAAAACTTTGCTCAACTCTGCTATCTGATTGCGGCTTTGATGATTGCTTTGTTACTTGGCGTTAAATATTTGGAGAATAAAACATGGCGCTCAGCTTAAAATGGTTAACCGTAAAAAAACTGACTTGGCTACTAATCGCCATTGCCTTGCTATCTGCGCTAGGCATCGCACACCAAGTCAAAAGACTGAATCAGATTGAAGCATTTAATCAGGCCGTTACTAGCGGAAACCCGCCCGAAACAGACAA
>JBFJJY010000069.1:0-7738 GCA_041612055.1 Methylophilaceae bacterium
TACATCATATCCGAAAATATAATGCTTATGACCCAGTCACAAACACCCACACTTATCAGTCATTCAATTTGTTAAAGAACAGTGTTAAAAGCGGGTTTAAAGTTGCTTCCCGTTTAACGAAGCGCGAATTATACAGGGCTTTTCGAGCCGGTCAAGTCTTAATTTAAAGTTTCTTAATATTAATTCTTGACTCTGTATTTTTGTTGCGCTTTTCGCTGAATTTCTCGAGCGAGGCCGCATTCTACCGTGGCTGTAGATTTGGTCAAGCGCTAATTGCATTTTTTACAAAGTAATTACAATTTAATGAATTTTTTACTGCCAGTTCTCTGTGCGAATACAGTTTGACTTGATGTCAGAGTTACCATCCAATCACGTATCTGGATTTGCCTTTTAGCATTTGCTTGATTAAACGCGCTAGTAAATAGGAAAGAATCATTGTGGTTGTGAATATAAGCAAAACGCCTCCAAAACCATGACTGATAGATCCCATACCAACATCTCGCATGAAACTGAGTATCCACTGGTGTAAAAAGTAGAGCGCAAAGCTCATATTGGCAATTGTTTTCACAAATGATGGGTTGTATTGCTGCCAATACAAGGTAAACGCTAGGATAAAGGCTATGAGTGATAACTTCTGGAAAATCATATAATCAAGCCCATGCCAAACAAGAATGGAAGCTTTTCCAGCATTATTGGTTTGACCTAGAAAATACATCAACATGGCGACCGCAACGGTGAGCAAGAACAAGCTAAAACTCTTGCCCATAAGCCAAGCATTGATTTTGACATACTCCATACTGTAGATAATGCCGAGCAGATAGTAAGGTAGGAAGTAGATTAAACTGTGAAATGGGTTGATTTCCATTAATGGGCGCTGCACAAACATTGATACTAGGAACAATATTAAGGTGATTAGCATTTTTGGCATTAGCGCCAGGTGAATAAATCGAATAAAAACTGGAGATAGTAAAAAAATAAGCATGGCGAAAGGAATATACCAATAAGCCCACTGTGTCCTACCTGTCAGTAAGTTAATAAGGATTAACCAACCGTTGCTTAAAGTTGTGCCGAAGTATTCATTTAAATAGCTTGTCATGGCGATTTCACCGCGGGTGATGTAATGATAAACCATGAACAGCACAGATAAGATGAGGTAAGGTAAGAAAACAAATAGCGCTTTCTTAGTTAAGAAGCGCCAGTAGCGAAACGTTGGATAATAAATATAGTAGAAAAAGAAGCCTGAGATAAAAACGAAGAGCGCTGTATTGCCAGAGATGATATTGACTAAAGTTGCTTCCCAAAGCTGATTAACATGCCAGTTGTTGTAACAATGGCTGATAATAATTAATACAATAGCGATTGCCCTGAAATAATCAAAATAAATCAGCATGCGCCTATTATTGGCGTTGTTTTCAGCTATTGGTGTTGGTGCCATTGAATGCCTATAAAAATCTCTATTTCTACATTAATCTCTTTATTTGAATCGACTGAAACTGCAGGTATTTGGTTCATCCAGTTTGATTGATACAGTTCCTGAATTATTTTAACTTTGCTTTAAGCGCTAATGTGACCAATCTTGAAACCACAATAGCAATATACATGACAGCACTAAACATTTGAAAAATGCCTATCACGCGCGCCTCTTTAGAAATTGGCATGACATCTCCCATGCCTGTACCTGATTGAATAGAAAAACTCATAAATAACAGTTCCATCCATGTTCGACGAGGCTCGGTGCCAATTAAAGCGGATAAGCTATCGGGATAAATTTGCTGGCAAACAGAATAAGCCAATGCAAATCCCCACACTAATAAGGTAAATGTTGCCGCAGCAGCAAACAGTTCATCAAGCGTGACCACATCATCGCTATACATATACATCACCAAGCTGATTGCCGCATAAAAATACATGAGACTTTGCAATGTTTGCGCCCATAATAATAAGCCATCCATGTGTGCGAAACCTGCGGTTAGCGTTAATAGAATAGAAGGTGCGACTAGTATGGCGGCTACCCACGTCACCGCTGGTGAACGATATACCACCAACAGTGCCAAGATAGGCACGGCTAAACCAAAACAGCTAAAAATTAAACGGCTGAGCTTTGAGTCGCTCATAAAGCCATAAAAGATAATACTGAGTAACTGAACAATTAATAAACAGGCATATGGATAGCGTTTAATAAAAGCAGTGACTTTTGGCATGCTAATCCTGTTTAACTAAATTAACATTGAGAGCACCACTTTTAACGTGTAAATCACGTTGCGGGAATGGAATCTCAATACCAGCTTTACCCAACTCGGTTTCAATCGCCCAAAGATATTTAGCATGCACTTTAGAAGGCGCTCTCACTCCTTCGGCGCCAACCCAAACAACGAGTTCAAAATCCAAACTGTTATCACCGAAGTTAGTCAGCCAGACATCTGTTTCTTTTTGCTTATCCTCTACCGTGTAGCTTAAACTACCCGCAGCTTTAAGCGCACATTGCTTTACCAATTCTTTATCTGTGCCATAAGCAACACCAAATGGAATATGCATCCGACGATGAATATCTCCAAGCGTCCAATTAATGACACGCCCATTAATAAACTCTGAATTAGGCACTATGATATCAACCAGATCATTGGTGGTAATACGCGTGTAACGCATATTAATTTCACTCACTTGCCCCATGACACCGGATTCCAAATCAACAAAGTCGCCTACTTTTAGAGTTTCCTCGAGCAAAATAATAATGCCTGAAACTAGGTTGTTAAAAATATTTTGTAAACCAAAACCAATACCAACGCCCAATGCGCCACCTAATATAGCCAGGCTACTTAAATCAAAACCAATAAAATTAAGTCCAATAATGGTGCCAATAAATAGAATGACATAACGTGAAATGCGACTTAGCGCATAAATACTAGAAGCACTTACAGAAGTGTTAGCGCGCTTAGTCGCAAGACTGTAAATGACTTTTTCGGCTATTTTTGCCAACCAGTTCACAAAAATAACAATAAAAATAAAACCGGCTATGGTAGAGAGCGTAATCACCGTGTCGCCGATATGAAACCATTCTTTATTAAAAAAGAATGTGATCCACTCAACTAAATCCTTTGAAATATCCATAGCAGTCCTTAGGTTTACCTATTCGACATGAATTTTGGCAAATTTGCGTTTACCCACTTGCGCCACAATAACGGCGCCTTTGCTGATTGCTAAGTTTTTATCTTCCACTTTTTCGCTGTCTATCTTAACGCCGCCTTGCTGTATGGTCCGCATGGCTTCACTGGTGCTACCGACTAAGCCAGCCATTTTGAGCAGTTGCGCAATACCAATATTTGCCTCTTCTATCGTCACACTCACCTCAGGCACCTCATCTGGAATACCGCCTTTAGCGCGCGTTTGAAAGTCACTCAATGCTTTTTCAGCATCCGTCTGACTGTGGAAACGTGCAACAATTTCTTGCGCAAAACGCACTTTAATATTGCGCGGATTCTCTCCAGCAGCGACTTGCACTTTCCATTCGGCAACGGTTTCTAAGGATTCAAATGAAAGCAATTCGATATAGCGCCACATCAATTCATCTGAAATTGACATAATTTTGGCAAAGATAATTTCTGGCGGTTCATTAATACCAATATAGTTACCTAATGATTTGGACATTTTATTGACACCATCTAAACCTTCAAGCAGCGGCATCGTCAGCACACATTGTTGCGATTGACCAGCTTGTTTTTGCAACTCGCGTCCCATGAGCAAATTAAATTTCTGGTCTGTACCACCAAGCTCAACATCTGCTTTTAGTGCGACTGAATCATAACCTTGTAATAAAGGATACATAAATTCATGAATAGCAATCGGCTGATTACTTTTAAAACGTTTGGAGAAATCATCACGTTCCAGCATACGGGCAACCGTCAAACTAGACGCTAATTTCAACATGCCAGCAGCCCCTAAATCGGTTAGCCAATGCGAATTAAATACAATTTCAGTTTTATCTTTATCTAGGATTTTAAAGACTTGTGCCGCATAAGATTCTGCATTCTCAGCCACTTGCTCCTTGGTGAGCGGAGGACGTGTCGCACTTTTACCGGTCGGATCACCTATCATGCCAGTGAAGTCTCCAATTAGAAATAACACATGGTGACCTAAATCTTGGAACTGCCTTAACTTATTAATGAGCACTGTATGACCCAAATGTAAATCGGGCGCGGTAGGGTCAAAGCCTGCTTTAATTCTGAGCGGCTGACCTTTTTTTAACTTTTCGATTAGCTCCGCTTCTATTAATAGCTCATCTGCGCCGCGTTTAATAATCGCCAATGATTGATTGATATCCGTGTTCACTATATTTCCAATATTTTTAGAAAGAATGTCTTTTAATTTTATGTTACTTTTTAATGTGGCTAATTTTCTGCTAAGATACACTCTTTATTCAAGCACTTATGGTCTTTAATTAAAATATGTATCAAAAAAACCAATTTGCCAAACGCTCTATTCTAACGCAAAACAATTTATTGACTGCGCGCAAGATAAAATTCCATTGGATATTTTTCGCTTTTTTACTGCCGATTATCGTTTTAATCGCCACGTTAAGTGCAGCACCAGATAGTGAGGCGGGCTACTTGCCAGTTAGAATAACGATTGATGACATCCGCTTACCCCCAATGCTACAGCAACACAATCCTGATGAGACTTTTTGGCATACAGATGTGGTGCGCCGTAACGATACCCTTGATGTCATTTTTAATCGTATGTCTGTACAAGATAAGGACGCATTAAAGTTTTTTATGTACACACCAGAAACACGCGAATTAAATACAAAGCTTATTCCTGGTAGAAGTATAGACAGTCAAGTCAGCGCTGATGGAAAACTTCTCTATTTAGAATATGAACTGCCTGACGATGATCGCTTAGTTGCTAAACTAACACCTGATGGTTATGAAATAAACAAAGAGAAAACACCTTTCACCAAACATGAAATTTTAAAATCAGCAACCATCAAAACTTCATTATTCGGTGCGACTGACGCAGCTGATATTCCCGATCAAATCGCCTTAAAAATTGCTGATATTTTTTCTAGCGAAATTGATTTTAATGGAGACCTGAGACCTGGCGACACCATTAATGTCGTTTATGAAGGTTTCTACAATAATGGCGAACTGGTGCGAACAGGTAACATTTTAGCTGTTGAAATTGTTAATCGCGGCAAAACACATCAAGCAGTGCACTTTGGTAAAGCAAATAGCAAGTATGCTTATTACACGCCAGAAGGCAAAAGTTTACACAAATCCTTCCTGCGTTCTCCGCTTGAATTTACCCGCGTCAGCTCTTCCTTCAGTCGCGGGCGTTTCCACCCTGTATTGCACCGCGTTAGAGCGCATAAAGGTGTTGATTTAGCTGCGCGCTCAGGCACTCGTATTAAAGCCTCTGGCGATGCTGTTGTGAAATTCAAAGGTAAAAAAGGCGGTTATGGCAATGTGATTATTTTGCAGCACCGCAATGGCATTCAAACGCTTTATGGTCATTTATCTGGTTTTGCTAAAGGACTGCGCAAAGGCAAACAAGTCGCACAAGGCGATATTATTGGTTATGTCGGTATGTCTGGCCTAGCAACAGGCCCGCATTTGCATTATGAGTTTTTACTCAATGGCGTGCATCGTGATCCAATGACCGTAAAATTGCCAAAAGGTATTCCGCTTGAGGCCAAATACAAAGAAGAGTTTAAAGCAAACGCTTCACTCTATATGGCAAAAATTGATATGTTAAATCGCAATACCATTATCGCCAGCAAATAACCATGTCCAGCGCGCTACTCTATATCGGCGTCATGTCTGGTAGCAGTTTAGATGGCATAGATGTAGCACTGACGACAATCAACAACAGCCAGTGCAACGTGCTGGCAACGCATTTTCAAGCTTACACAAGAGCAATCAAGCAGTCATTGTTGGCCTTACATTTTCCATCGGAAAATGAGCTGGACAAGTCAGCCTTAATGGCAAATCAATTGGCGCGTTTATACGCAGAAGCCGTGAATACCTTGCTTGCAAAAAACAATCTTAGCCCGAATGAAATCACAGCGATTGGCTGTCATGGGCAAACGATTCGCCATCAGCCTAAAGTCGGGGATGGGGTTGGCTACACAATTCAGCTCGGTAACAATGCGCTGTTAGCCGAAGTAACCAATATCACTGTCGTCGGCGATTTTCGTAGCCGTGATCTTGCTGCTGGTGGACAAGGTGCGCCACTGGTGCCAGCATTTCATCGTGCGGTATTTTCCCACTCAGATAAAAATCGTGCGATTGTTAATATAGGCGGTATCGCCAATATTACTTATTTAGCCAAAACGGGTGAAACAATTGGCTTTGATTCCGGCCCTGGTAATATGCTGCTCGATCACTGGGTAAAATCAAAGCTCGGGCAAGAATATGATGCAGATGGTAAATGGGCAGCAACAGGCCGTACGCAAGAGCAACTGTTAAATCGCCTATTATCAGACGCCTACTTTGCGTTGCCACCACCAAAAAGTACGGGACGAGATTTATTGAATCAGGACTGGTTGTTGCGCCATCTAGCAAATGAAACATACCAGCCTGAAGATGTTGCACGCACTTTAGTAGAGCTAACTAGCCGTACTATTTGTCAAGCTATTGAGCAATATTGCCCACATGTCGATGAGGTTTATTTATGTGGGGGTGGTGCACATAACCGTTTACTTAACGACATATTACAATCCTCACTACATCCTATTCCTGTATTAACCACTGATGCATTGGGTGTAAATGTTGATTGGGTTGAGGCCGCCGCCTTTGCTTGGTTGGCAAAACAAACCCTTGATCATATGCCGAGCAACCTACCAGCTGTTACAGGCGCCGCTGGTTTACGCATTTTGGGTGCAATATATCCAAATTAGCGTAGTTTAATTGCACTTTTTACTCAACTTTTTAAATGTGTTGCGTATAATATTCTTATCCGTATATCAATTTAAGAGCTTCCCATGGCAACAAAACCAACGACAGCAACAATTACTTTTGATAATGACAAAGCACCAGTTGAGCTACCTATCTTATCAGGCACCTTAGGTAACGACGTCATTGATATTAGAACGCTAGGCACGCATGATATTTATACTTATGACCCTGGCTTTTTATCCACCGCTTCTTGTAATTCGAACATCACTTTTATTAATGGTGAAAAAGGCTTACTTTATCACCGTGGTTACCCTATTGAGCAGCTTGCAGAAAACTGTGATTTTTTAGAAGTAGCCCATCTACTGATCAAAGGCGAACTGCCAAACGCAGAGCAAAATAAAACATTTAGAACAACCATTGAGCGACACACGATGTTGCACGACCAAATGAATAATGTGTTTAGAGGCTTTCGTCGCGATGCACATCCAATGGCAGTAATGGTTTCCGTAGTGGGTGCAATGGCTGCTTTTTACCCGGAACATACCGATATTTCAGATCCAAAATCGCGTGAAGTAGCGGCTATTCGCTTACTGGCCAAAGCACCAACTATAGCGGCATGGAGCTACAAATACACTTCTGGTCAGCCTTTTATGTATCCACAAAATAAGCTGAGCTTTGCCGAAAACTTTTTATATATGATGTTTGCAACGCCATGTGAAGAATACGTGGTTAATCCAATCATGGCCAAGGCGTTTGAACGTATTCTTATTTTGCATGCTGATCATGAACAGAACGCGTCAACTTCTACCGTGCGCGTAGTTGGTTCTAGCGGCGCCAATCCTTTTGCA
>JBFJJY010000070.1:0-7693 GCA_041612055.1 Methylophilaceae bacterium
GTAGGCGGTGAGTCGGCCCCTAAGGTTGTTTTGTATCCAGCCACTGCTGAACTCATACATAAGCGAGAGTTGGTATCTACGTTATTGGTGCGTATGAGTGCTTTTGATAACTTATTGAACACATAATAGTCTTCAGTGAGTAATTGTCCTGATAGGTAAAAAGCCACTGCATCTGGGCCATGATTGTTAATGATTTCTGCAAATCGATCAACAACGTAATCGAGAGACTCATCCCAACTAACGCGGCTTCTAACTTCATTACGGCTTTTGCGTAGCTCAGGATAGAGTAAGCGCGCGTCTAGCTTCGCTGTTAGGTGTAGCGTTGACCCTTTGGTACACAAGCGACCAAAGTTGGCGGGATGATTGGGGTCGCCATTGACATCAATAATTTTTTGATTTTCAGTTGTAATAATGACACCACAACCAACACCACAATAACAGCAAGTGCTTTTTGTTTCTTGTTTGCGTGGGTGTATTGCGATGGGGCGTGTATTGTCCAAATCAGTAAACTCTTGATATTCTTTAGTTTGATGGTATGCAGCAATCTGTTGAAAGCTTATGCTATCTCTATAAACACAATACCATTTTCAATTTTAGTTGGATAGCAAGTTGTTTCACCTTCATCAGGCTCTTCTGCTTTACCATCTACCAAATTGATGCGCCAGTTATGTAATGGGCATTGCACCGTTTCACCAAACACTATCCCTTGCGATAACGGTCCTTTTTTGTGAGGACATAGGTTATTAATCGCGAATACGCTATCACTTTCGGTACGAAATACGCCAATTTCTTTTTCCGATGTGCGAACCACACGTGATCCAAGTTGAGGGATGTCCGTCAATGGACAAATTTCTTTCCAAGCCATATTATTTTCCAATGATTGTGAATGGTGTGTGCGAAACACACCATTCAATACAGATTTAAATTTCTATTGTTTCAAACTCTTTGTGTTCATCACGTTTTGCTACACGCTCTGCCCAAGGGTCAACCGCGCCTTGTAATGCATAGAGTAAACGCTCATAAGCGGCTTTACGGCCTTGTGCATCTTCTAGCACGCGTTGTTTTACATATTCTAAACCAACACGTTCAATCCAGTGCACGGTACGATCTAAATAGCGTGCTTCCTCGCGGTAAATTTGAATAAAGGCACCTGAATATTCAAGTACTTCTTCTGCTGTTTTGACTTTGCATAAAAATTGACCTGCTTCGGTTTTAATGCCGCCATTGCCGCCAACGTAGATTTCCCAGCCCGAATCCACACCAATAATACCAACATCTTTAATCCCTGATTCTGCGCAGTTTCTTGGACATGCTGATACTGCAAATTTGACTTTATGAGGTGCCCACATATGGTCAAATGCTTTTTCAATATCAATGCCAAGCTGAGTAGAATTTTGCGTGCCAAAACGACAGAACTCGGAGCCAACACAAGTTTTAACCGTACGGATGGATTTGCCATAAGCATAGCCCGAAGGCATGTCTAAATCTGCCCACATGCTAGTTAAATCTTCTTTCTTGACACCAAGCAAGTCAATCCGCTGGCCGCCGGTTAACTTCACCATCGGCACTTGATATTTGTCTGCAACATCAGCAATTTTGCGCAATTGATTTGGGTTGGTAACGCCACCATACATGCGTGGAATGACTGAATAAGTGCCATCTTTTTGAATATTCGCATGTACACGCTCATTAATAAAGCGTGACTGGGGATCGTCGGTTGCTTCGTGCGGCCAAGTAGAAATGAGGTAGTAATTTAACGCGGGTCGACAAGTCGCACAACCATTCGGCGTTTTCCATTCCATGCCTTTCATTGCATCAGGAATGGTTAAATATTTGTGCTGTCGTACTTCTTCGCGCACTTCTTCATGGCTGTGATCAGTACAGGCACAGATTGATTTTGCTGTTGATGGCGGCGCATAACCACCGCCTAAAGTTGAGGCTAAAATTTGCTCAACTAAACCAGTACAGCTACCGCAACTGGAACCTGCCTTAGTTTTCTTTTTCACATCACCTAAGGTGAATAAACCATCTGCTTGAATAGCTTTGACAATCGTGCCTTTACAGACGCCATTACAACCACACACTTCCATTTCATCAGTCATCGCTGCCGCAAGGTCTTGACCTTGGTGACCAGTATTGCCGATTGAGCCTTGACCAAACATCAAGTGGTCGCGAATTTCATGGATGGGTTTGCCGTCACGGAGCATCTGGAAATACCAGGCTCCGTCGGCAGTATCGCCATAGAGCACGCTACCGATGATTTTGTCATCTTTAATGACGAGTTTTTTGTATACCCCGCCAACTGCGTCGTGCAACACAATTTCTTCCGTATCGTCTCCACCAGTAAAATCACCAGCAGAAAACAAATCAATGCCTGTCACTTTTAATTTTGTTGAGGTGACAGAACCTTTGTATGAACCGATACCAAAGTTGGCTAAGTGCGTGGCGCACACCTTAGCCATTTCAAATAAGGGCGCAACCAAGCCATATGAAATACCACGGTGGTTAACGCATTCACCCACTGCATAAATGCGGGGATCAAATGTTTGCATGGTATCGTTAACCACAATCCCTTTATCACAATGAATACCAGCAGATTCTGCTAAGGCATAATTGGGTCGAATTCCAACTGTGATGACCACTAAATCAGCTGGGATTTCAAAGCCTTCTTTAAAGTGTACAGCAGATACGCGACCCTCTTCATTGCCAATAATGGTGTCGGTATTCGTATTTAAATGAAACTTCAGCCCTTTGGCTTCTAATGATTTTTGCAGCATGATGCCTGCTGCTTTGTCTAATTGTTTTTCTAACAGCCATTCATTGCGGTGGATAACAGTGACATCCATGCCTTGTATTTTGAGTCCATTTGCGGCTTCTAAACCAAGCAAACCACCGCCAACAACAACAGCATGTTTATATTTTTTAGCGGCCGCTATCATGTCGTTGGTATCTTTAATATCACGGTAACCAAGTACACCCTCAAGCTCTTTGCCTGGAATCGGCGGCATAAACGGTTTAGAGCCAGTTGCAATTAATAGACGGTCATATTCTGCTGTGGTGCCATCCTCGGCAATGACAACACGTTTAACGCGATCAATTTTATTGACGTATGCGTTGGTGTGTAATCTGATGTTGTTTTCTGCGTACCACTCCCGCGAGTTGAGAATGATGTCATCAATCGTTTGTTCATTAGCTAGTACAGGGGACAGCATAATGCGGTTGTAGTTTGGGTACGGCTCATCGCCAAAAACCGTGATGTCATATAAATCAGGAGAAATTTTCAATAACTCCTCTACAACACGCATACCTGCCATGCCGTTGCCTATCACTACTAATTTCATTTTTTGCATATTTTTCCAACCTGATCGTTAAATTATTCTTTGGTGCATACTGAAGCAAAAGTTGTGCCCGAAATATTAATGATTTAAATCAATAACCTACCGTTATTTATTTAGATCATTAGCACTTTAATAGTGCTAATGCACCAAGCTGATGCGTTCAGTTTGGTGCATGTTTTGATTAAACTATTATGCGTCTTAAAAGCTATACATCGCTGTTAACCATACTCTTTCAATATCACGCTTGCGTGCGCCACTATATTGATCACCTTCATTAAAATTGGCGTATTCCACAGAGCCAGAGACTTGCTTGTTAAACTTGTAATACACGCCTAAGTCAAACTCTGTGCCTAGGTTATCGCTCGTTCCGCCACCGACTTGGTTGAAGGAGCGATCAGAATTAATGACATGGTATTCGGATTTAATTACAGCACCCATCAAATCCCCTTGTAGAATCAGCATCGTATCTTCGATGCCTTGATTCGGCGTGACTAAGAACACATCAGCCCAGCCTTGAAATAAGTGATTTGTGCCCAAAGGTGTCTGGAAAGCCCTGCCTTTGCTGTTGCCAGAGAGTTTTTCTTGATCCACGCGCAATGACCATTTGCCGTATCCTAAACCTGCGCCCACGCGGTAATAATGGTTGTCGATTGCGCTGCTACCATCATCATAATTATCTTGTTTAGCATATTCAGCGGTATATAACACTTGCCAAGCATCATTCAATTTCTCTTTACCATCTAAGCGAGCACCAAAGGTTTTGGTTGAGAGTGCCTTGCGGGCGGTGTCATTAAAATCAACAAAATAGCCATAACCGCTGACACTGGTTGTGGGCGTGATTTTATAATTTGCATTAATAATATCAACATCGGTATTCCAAACTTTGGTTGTAATGTCCTTTACCTGCTCGAAGTGTGCTGCAGAAATAGTGGTTTTTGGTAAGCTTGTATTGATATAAGAAAGACCATTCATCACCTGCCAATTTTGACGGAAGCGAACGTCACCAATAAAGCGCCAATTATCTAGGACAAAACTTTGACGGCCTAGGCGGATTTGGTGTGCTTTATTTTTGTATTGAACATATAACTGATGGAAATCATAATCTTCTGGGTCAGCAATCACAGGGTATACTCTTCTGCTGAGAATTGAATCTGCTTTTTTAATATCGTTATAGTCATCGTTTAAAGGACTTAAGCCATAGACTTCTGCGTTAACACTAAACCCATTGAGTGGTTTAGTTTCATAACCTAGCAATGTGCGGAGTGTAAAAGCTTGAGCTGTTTCGGTGAAGCCTGCTTGGTCAGCATGTTCAAAACGAAACTTAAAATTGCCTGAAAATTTACCGCCAGTAATGGCATCACTCAATGATGTGGCTTCTACAACTTCATCAGCCATTGCCATGGATGGCATGACCGAAAGTAAAGCAATAATGATTAATTTTTTATTTAATTTCATGTTGTATTTCTCCCGTTATAAAAATAGTTAAGCTGCTTGTTTATGCGCATGCCGCTGATGTAAAAATTTAAGTACCTCAGTACGCAAATGGTTGTAATCAGCGTTTTCAGCCAGATCTAAACGCGCTCTAGGGCGTGGTAAATTGACGTCTAAAATTTCACCAATGGTGGCGGCGGGGCCGTTGGTCATCATGACAATACGGTCGGAAAGCAATACCGCTTCATCAACGTCATGCGTAACCATCAAGGCTGTACATTTGGTTTTTCTCATGATGTCCATTAGTTCATCTTGTAGATGGGCACGTGTCAGCGCGTCTAATGCACCAAAAGGCTCATCTAATAATAGAAATTTGGGCTCCATGGCCAATGCACGCGCAATACCAACACGTTGTTTCATGCCGCCAGAGATTTCTTTTGGGGTTTTGTCTGCTGCGTGAGACAAGCCAACAAGCGCTAAAGCATCTTGCGCACGTGTTTGTTGCTGCTGTGGGGTTTCGGTTTTAAAAACACTTTGCACTGCCAACAACACATTTTCAAAACAAGTGAGCCAAGGCAATAAAGAGTGATTTTGGAACACAACAGCACGATCAGGTCCCGGGCCGTTAATTTCCCTACCACCAACAAGCAATACACCATCTGTTGGTTTGAGCAAGCCAGCAATTAAATTCATCACTGTCGATTTGCCACAACCAGAGTGGCCAATGACGGAAATAAATTCACCTGCTTTAATACTTAAATTGATATTGTTTAATGCAACAAACTGGCCGTTTTTGGTGGCAAAAGCCATACCAATGTTTTCGAGTTTTACATAACTTTCCATGATTAATCCTTTTCGTAGGCAAACTTACTTGCAATAAGCATTAATGCTTGTTCTAGTAGCAAGCCAACGATGCCGATAATAAAAATCGCGATGATGATGGATTCAATTTTTAAGTTGTTCCATTCGTCCCATAACCAGAAGCCAATACCAACACCGCCAGTTAGCATTTCTGCAGCAACAATCACCAGCCATGCGGTACCAACAGCGAGTTTTACACCAGTTAAAATATTAGGTAATGTGGCTGGAAATAGAATCTTGGTAGCAATTTGCCACTCAGATAAATTGAGCACTCTTGCAACATTTAAATAATCTTTAGGTACATTGCGTACACCTTCCGCCGTATTTAAAATCATGGGCCAGATTGAACAAATAAAAATAACCCAGATGGCTGAAGGATCAGCTGCTTTAAATACATATAAACCCAGCGGTAACCAAGCGAGTGGCGAAACAGGGCGCAATAGATTAATGATTGGATTGGCAATGCGGCTCATCGTAGTGAAACGGCCAATAATGAATCCCATCGGAATGCCGATTAATGCGGCTAGTCCAAAGCCAATACCTACTCTTTTGAGGGAGTACAGTACATTCCAGCCTATGCCCATGTCGTTAGGCCCTACTGCATAGAAAGGATCTGCAAGTAATGCCTTTGCTTCATCCCATGTCGTGCCTGGTCCAGGAAAATCAGCGGTAATGCTGGCAATAAATGTCCAAATGGTGAGCAAGATAGCAAAGCTAACAATTAAACCAAATAGCTTCTTAATCCACTCAGCACTAATGGCGCTCCAGTCTAATGAAGTGAGCTTTCGTATCCAGTCAGGTGCTGTTTTGCTTGTTTGTGTCATTTCCATTACTGCTCCTAAAAGCAGTGCCTTAAACCATCACCGTTTAAGGCACTGTCATGCTTATTTATTTAGTTTTGCTAACTCTTTAAGTGACAGCTTCATGCTGTTCATAGGGAACTGTTTGAGATATTCCACAGGTTTGTTAGGATCAAATTTAACCCCGTCAAAGAACATGTCAGGTCCCATTTCGATAGGTTTTGTTGCGTCTTTAAGCGTCCATGGTTTTGCATGAACACCTTCCGTTTTGTAGTTAGTTGTCGGCGCATCAACACCAAGTTCTTTGGCTGCTTCACGATATAAGTCAGGTAAATATACAGACTCAGCGACCTTTTTAAGATCAACGGCGACATCCAACTGCCCCCAGCGCACCATTTGTGTCAAGAACCAAACGGCATGTGATTGCCAAGGAAAGTTAGCGGCATATCGATGAAACACATTGAAATCAGGCATGCTGACGGGGCCTTCGCTTTTGCTATAAGTCCAAGTGCCAGTCATGGAGTTATCTACAACGGAAGTGGGTGCATTAACATAAGATTTTGCTGAAATAATCTGAACGACTTCTTTGCGATTTTCTGCTTTATCCATCCATGCAGCTGCTTCGATTAATGCTTTAACAGCCGCTTTGTGAGAACCTGGGTTTTTGTCTGCCCATTCTTTTGTAACACCAAATACTTTTTCTGGATTGTTATTCCAGATTTCATAATTGGTAATAATGGATTTACCGATACCCATTTCAACGGCGCGTTGATTCCAAGGTTCGCCGACACAATAACCAACAATATTGTTAGATTTAAGATTGGCCACCATCTGCGGAGGTGGAATCACAATGAGGCGCACATCGTTATCTGGATCAATACCAGCAGAAGCCATCCAATAACGAATTTCATAGTTGTGGGTAGAAACAGGAAACACCATGGCGAATGTCATTGGCTCTTTGCCTGCCTTTTTGTCTTCCTCAATGACTTTTTTAAGCGCGACCGCCGTTGTAGGGCGCTTTTTCATGGACTCTGGATCAGCTGCCATCATACGGTCATACAATTCATTTGATACCGTAATGCCATTGCCGTTTAAGTCCATAGAAAATGCAGTGACGGTCTCTTGCTGTTTTGCGCCTATACCCAATGATGCGGCAATTGGCATACCAGCTAGCATATGCGCACCATCTAACTGACCTAGCGCAACTTTGTCACGAATATTGGCCCATGAAGATTCTTTAGAAACAGTGACGTCTAAGCCATA
>JBFJJY010000071.1:0-7645 GCA_041612055.1 Methylophilaceae bacterium
CCATGATGCCTTCTTGATGCCAGATACGCATTATCATGCCATTATGCGTAGTTACTTAAGTAAGATTGAGGTGTAAACCAATATGTCCAATAACTTAAATACTAACGATTTATACCGCCAAGACTTTGCCATTATTGCTGGCTGGCTTGGCTTTGGTACCAAAGCCCTTGATTTAGGTTGTGGTGATGGCGCCTTGCTTAGCTATCTGCGTGATGGCTTAGAAGTCAAAGGCTATGGTGTTGAAAAAGATGACACCAACTGGCTTGCCGCCATGCAAAATGATATCGACGTGATTCAAATGGATTTGGAAGCAGGACTATCTGAATTTGAAGATAACTCTTTTGACACGGTTATTCTCTCGCAAACCTTGCAAGCCATGCATAATACCGAAGTGATTTTGCAAGAAATGTTAAGAGTCGGCCATGAAGCGATTGTGACATTTCCCAACTTTGGCTATTGGCGTAACCGCTTGCAAATCATTACGGGCAATATGCCAGTTTCTAAAGATTTGCCATACCAGTGGTACAACACGCCTAATGTTCATTTATGCACAATTCATGATTTTGACGCACTGTGTCAGCAGCTCAATATTACGGTGATAGAACGCAAAGTGGTGACGAACGGAAACGATGTGAGTTTTATGCCAAATTGGTTTGGTAATTTAGCAATGTATCGCCTTAAACGCGCTGACTAGAAACTTGATTGTTTGGCCATCATCAAACAGCATGAAGCAAAAGAATTGCGTCTTTTTTTAAAAACTGCTTGATGTTTTATATAAACCAATTAATATACTTTTCGTGAAAAACAACCACTATCAATCATTACTACGCTTTCGTAGCTATTTGCTTTTTGCATTATTAACGACTTTCGTTATCGGCATTGCTTATCTTGCTAACGTAAAGCCAGTAAGTCATGATTCTTTATCCTCAAATGCAATCCCTGAAGTGGCGGACTATGTTAGAGATTTTGAAGATCATGCAGATGATAGTCAGCTATTGGCGCCGGCTTTGTTCAATCAGCTTGTTCAACTTGATTGGGCTAATCTTCATCATACTGCTACATGCACACCTAGTTTCACTAAGGTTTGCTATCGCGCAAGACCTCGTTCCCCACCTGCTCTACCCTCAAATCTAGCTTAGCTTTAGGTACCTTTGTACTCGTGCAACGCTTTTTTGAGCGTCGTTGAGTTTATACGTATGCATAATATTCAGCATTCGACCTCGATGTCGACTCTCTAAGTCTTTATTTTTTCGTTCAGGCTTCCTCTGCTTGATGAAAAAGCCAACTTAAAACTTGCACGCGTTAACTGTGCTCCTCAAAGCAAATAGATTTCGACCATTAATACGTATTTCCAAATCTTATTGAAGGAACACCATGTTGAATAAATTAGTTACAACCCTTGTGATGGCCGCCACCCTGTTGAGCGCTTGCAATCATCGCGAGCATGAAAAAACAGAAGCTGCTTTAAAGTTAACCGTCACCAACCCTTTACGTAAAGACACCTCTATCATCAAAGAATATGTCAGCCAAGTGCATGCTTTTAGACATATCGAATTAAGAGCATTAGAAAAAGGTTACTTACAGGATATTTTTGTCGATGAAGGCCAAACAGTACAAAAAGGCCAAAAAATGTTCAAAATCATGCCGAGTTTATATGAAGTTGATTTATTAAAAGCAAAGGCAGAGGCTGACCTTGTCCGGATTGAATACCAAAACACCAAAGCTTTGGCTGCAAAAAATATTGTTTCTGCGACTGAATTGGCATTGGCAAATGCAAAACTCAATAAAGCAAAAGCTGAAGTTAAATTAGCGCAAACGCACTTAGATTTCACCAATATCAATGCACCATTTACAGGCATCATGGATCGCTTTAACGTAAGGCACGGCAGCTTAGTTGATGAAGGCGATTTACTGACAACCTTATCTGATATCAGTAAAGTCTGGGTATATTTTAATGTGCCAGAATCTGAATATTTAGATTATAAGACTAAAAAAATAGATGCCACACCAATCAAAGTAAAGTTAAAAATGGCCAATGGTGAAGTATTTGACCAAGAGGGTGTGATTGAAACCATAGAAGCGGATTTTGATAATAAAACAGGCAACATTGAGTTTAGAGCCGTCTTTCCTAATCCCAACCAAATCTTAAGACATGGTGAAACGGGTAACATTCAAATTGATATTCCATACAACAATGCTTTGATTATTCCGCAAAAAGCCACCTTCGAAATCTTGGATAAAACCTATGTCTACATCGTCAATAAAGATAACAAACTAGAGCAAAAGCTGATTCAGATTGCAGCAGAATTACCACATGTTTATCTGGTGAAAAGTGGCTTAAATGCTGACGATCGCATTTTAATTGAAGGTTTACGCAAAGTGCAAAATGGACAAGAAATAGTCACTCACTTTCAGGCTCCTGAGAAAGTGCTCTCCCAATTAGAACTTCACGCAGAATAAGCAGAAAGTTTAATCATGTTTAATATCTTTATCAAAAGACCAGTGATGGCCATTGTGCTATCACTGATTATTATGTTCTTAGGGGTATTGTCGATTAAGACATTGCCCACTTCACAGTTTCCTGACATTGCGCCACCGCGCGTGATTGTTTCACTTGCCTATCCAGGTGCCAGTGCCGATGTGCTCGTGCAATCCTCACTCATTACTATAGAGCGCGCCATCAATGGTGTGCCTGGTATGAAATATATCGTATCGGATGCAACCAGCGCAGGTGAGGCGACGATACAGGTTATATTTGCGCTGGGGACGGATCCGAATCAAGCCATGATTAATGTCAAAACACGGCTAGATCAGGTCATGAGTCGGCTGCCAGAATTGGTACAGCTAGAAGGTGTAGTGGTTGAACGTGTTCAACCAAGCATGCTGATGTATATCAATTTATTTAGCAAAGATAAAAATGCTGATGAAAAGTTTTTATATAACTACGCCAACGTTAATGTGATTCCAGAAATTCAGCGGGTGAACGGCATTGCGAGTGCCAAGATTTTAGGTAGCCGTCAATATGCAATGCGTATTTGGTTAAACCCTGATCGCATGCGTGCCTATAAAGTGTCCATTGATGAGGTGATGAAAGCAATTGGAGAGCAAAGTATTATTGGCCGACCAGGACGATTAGGTCAAAGTTCAGGCATTGCTGCCCAATCTAAAGAGTATGTTTTAGTCTATCAAGGTCGTTATAACAATCCTGACCAATATGGTGACATTATTATTCGTGCTGATTCTGACGGTGAGATATTAAAGCTCAAAGATATTGCGAATATTGAATTAGGTAGTGAATTCTTTGACATCTACTCTAATAAAGATGGCTTTCCATCTTCGGCTATTATTTTGAAGCAAAACTATGGCAGTAATGCTAGCGAAGTCATTGATCAAGTCAAAGAAAAAATGAAAGAGCTTGAGACCGCGTTTCCAGCAGGAATGGAGTATGAAATTGATTATGATGTTTCTAAATTTCTAGATGCTTCGATTGATAAAGTATTGCACACCTTACTAGAAGCTTTCATTTTAGTTGCACTCGTTGTGTTTATCTTTTTAGGTGATTGGCGTTCAACCTTAATTCCGATTTTAGCGGTACCTGTTTCCTTGATTGGCACTTTCTTCTGCATGCAAATGTTTGGTATCACCATCAATCTCATCACTTTATTTGCACTTGTTTTAGCGATAGGTATTGTGGTGGACAATGCGATTGTGGTGGTTGAAGCAGTGCATGCCAAAATGGAAGAAAATGCGCAAATTACACCTTACAAAGCGACGCAAAAAGTACTAGGTGAAATTGGTGGCGCGATTGTGGCGATTACGTTGGTCATGACAGCGGTGTTTGTACCCGTCACTTTTATGACAGGCCCAGTTGGCGTTTTTTATCGTCAATTTTCCATCACCATGGCTTCATCAATTGTGATTTCTGGCATTGTGGCACTTTCATTAACGCCTGTGCTTTGCGCCATGTTACTGAAAAACAATCATGGGCAAGTGAAGCGTAAAACGCCAATCAGCTATTTCATCAATCTGTTTAATATCGCCTTCGAAAAACTCACTGGTCATTATACGAATTTTTTAACCAAAATAGTGACATTACGCACCGTATCATTGCTTGCATTAGGTGCTTTTGCTTTTGGTACGTTTGTTGTTAATCAAACCTTACCCGCTGGATTTATTCCAGGTGAAGATCAAGGCCAAATTTATGCCATCATTCAAACGCCGCCTGGCTCAACATTAGAAGCAACCAATAGAGTGGCGCTTGAATTACAAAAGCGTGCGGAAGAAATTGAAGGCATTGCTTCAGTTTCCGCATTAGCTGGTTACGAAATATTAACCGAAGGTCGCGGTTCAAATGCGGGTACTTGTTTAATTAACTTAAAAGATTGGTCAAAGCGTCAACAATCTGTACAAGAGATTATTGAAGAGCTGGAAGAAAAAACAAAAGACTTTGGTGCAGTCATTGAATATTTTGAGCCTCCTGCAGTACCCGGATATGGCGCAGCATCTGGCTTATCGTTTCGATTGCTTGATAAAACCAATGGCACCGATTATCACGCCTTTGACAAAATCAATCAGGACTTCATTCGCAATTTATCCCAGCGTAAAGAGTTAAGTGGTCTGTTTACCTTTTATGCAGCCAATTATCCTCAATATGAGATTGAAATTGATAATAAAGCGGCCATGCAAAAAGGTGTTTCGATTGGCATTGCCATGGAAAATTTAAACATCTTGATTGGTAGTACCTATGAGCAAGGGTTTATTCGATTTAATAACTTTTTTAAAGTCTATGTGCAATCAAGCCCCGAGTTTCGTCGCTATCCAAGTGATGTTTTGAATTACTACATCAAAAACGAAGAAGGTGAAATGGTGCCGTATTCAGCTTTTATGAGGCTAGCTAAAAAACAAGGCCCAAACGAAATAACCCGTTACAACCTTTATAACTCTGCAACCATTCGCTCCAATCCTGCTAAAGGCTATACGACGGATGAAGCGATTAAAGCCGTAGAAGCCGTTGCCAAAGCCACACTACCAAAAGGTTATGATGTTGGTTGGGAAGGCTTATCATTCGATGAGGCTAAACGTGGTAACGAGGCGGTTGTGATTTTTGCAGTCGTGTTAATTTTCGCTTATATGGTGTTAGCTGCGCAATATGAAAGCTTCTTACTGCCACTCGCGGTTATTCTTTCCTTGCCTGCTGGTATTTTTGGCTCGTTCTTACTCTTGCAAGTATTAGGTTTATCCAATGATATTTATGCGCAGTTGGGCATGGTGATGTTGGTTGGCTTATTAGGTAAAAATGCCGTGTTGATTGTGGAGTTTGCTGTACAAAAACATCAACAAGGCATGTCGATTGCTCATGCTGCCATTGAAAGTGCCCGCGCGCGGTTCCGCCCTATTCTGATGACTTCATTTGCCTTTATTGCAGGCCTCATTCCATTGGTGATTGCCACTGGTGCGGGCGCCGTAGGCAATAGAACAATTGGCACATCCGCTTTGGGTGGCATGTTATTTGGCACCATCTTTGGTGTGCTATTAATCCCTGGTCTTTATTATCTTTTTGCAAAAATGGAAGAAGGTAGATCACTGATTAAAAATGAAGAATTTAACCCACTAACTGAGGCTTATCACTATACAAATAATGAGGAAGAACAAGATGACGAATAAACCAATCACAACATTGATTGCAATGAGCTGTCTATCGCTATTGCTGCAATCATGTTCCATTCCATTGTTAAATATCAAAAAAGCTGATGTCGTTTTACCCAAGCAGTTTGAACACAGTGCATCAGCGCAACTAGATGCAACAAAGGCCAAAGAAAGTGAAGCACTGATTAACTGGAAAGATTTTTTTGAAGATAAGCAACTGGCTGCACTCATTGATCTTGCTGTGGCTAATAACAAAGAAGTAAAACAGGTACTAGCGCGTATCAATATGGCACGAAATGAAATTCAAGCCAGAAAAGGTGAGTACTTACCCTCTGTTCATTTAATTGCTGGTGCTGGTGGTGAACGTTCTGCTGAGTTTACTAGAAATGGCGCTGTAGAAGAGGCATTAGAAATTAAGGAAGGCAAAGCCTTCCCTAAATTTTTAGGTGACTACCAACTCGGGTTGCAAGCTTCTTGGGAATTGGATGTATGGCATCAATTACGTAATGCCACTCAAGTGGCGGTGTTGGAGTACATGGCGTCAATAGAAGGTAAAAACTTTTTAATGACTAACTTGGTTGCAGAGGTTGCCAATGCTTACTACGAGTTAATCACATTGGATAACCAACTAGCGAATCTAGATAAAAATATTGAAATTCAACAGAATGGTTATGACATCGTGCAGCAGCTTCAACAATATGGGCGCGTTACTTCTCTAGCCGTTAAACGCTTTGAAGCTGAGGTAAGCAAAAATAAAAGTAATCGTTATGCGATTAAACAACAGATAATTGAAACTGAGAATCGTATTAACTTATTATTAGGTAGAGCACCCCAACCGATACAGCGCGCTTCTGCCAATTTTATGACAGTCACCCCAAAAGCATTAGGTGCTGGTATTCCATCGCAACTGTTACAAAATCGGCCTGATATCAAAAAAGCTGAGCTAGAATTAGCAGCCGCCAAACTCAATATTGAGGTGGCAAAAGCCAATTTCTATCCTTCTTTTTCGATTAAAGCAGGCTTAGGTTTCCAAGCGTTTAATCCAAAATATTTGCTTAACCTGCCAGAGTCTTTAGCTTTTTCACTTGGTGGAGATATGATTGCACCATTAGTCAATAAGCGAGCAATTACAGCACATTATAAGAACGCGAATGAAATGCAAACTCAAGCAGCGTATGAGTATGAGCAAACGGTGATTAATGCCTACACTGAAGTCGCTAATCAGTTGGCGAATATCGAGAACTTAAACAAAAACTATCAGTTAAAAGCGCAGCAAGTGAATGCATTAACCGATTCTATTGAAGTTTCTAATCAATTATTTAAAGCAGCACGTGCCGATTATTCAGAAGTATTGCTAACACAACGTGATGCATTAGAAGCAAAAATGCAGCTGATTGAAACCAAAGAAAAACAAATGATTGCGATGATAAGTTTATATAAATCGCTAGGCGGCGGCTGGCATTAATATTATCGGAATCAACACCTATATAACTAAAGCCCCCAAGCGTTTACCAATGGGGCTTTTTTAATATGTTCATCTAAACATTGATTTAGCCAATCACATCCGATGGCACATCCACATCTTGGTGAATGCTATTATCATGCCAATCAATCCAACTAATTTCTGCCGTTTTTAATATTTCACGGGCCCCTGCATCACCTTGCAGTTCAGCTAGCTCATTCATCCAATTTGCGCCAAAGGCAACTGGCTGTCCACGTTGACCATTAAAGCGTGGCGCAACAATCATCTGCTCATTGACAAGCTTGGCACACAGCTTTTGTATTAAAGCTGTCGTTACCCATGGCATATCTGCTAATGCAATCAGCCAACCATTCGCCTCACGGCTTGTTTGCACGGCCTCTGCAATAGCATGTCCCATGCCG
Source organism: Methylophilaceae bacterium (assembly GCA_041612055.1). GTDB lineage: Bacteria > Pseudomonadota > Gammaproteobacteria > Burkholderiales > Methylophilaceae. The sequence goes on from JBFJJY010000071.1 coordinate 7,531, forward strand.
TGTTTTGCACCAAGACTTTCAATCACATTAAAACCTAAATCAAGCAGTATTTTTTTTCGGGCAATTTGTTGTGGTTGAATGACGGCAATACTATTTGGTAATGCTTGAATCAGTC